>JBLHII010000078.1:0-8378 GCA_047616265.1 Minisyncoccia bacterium | reverse complement strand
TCCAAGTGGATGCCCGAGAGCAATAGCACCTCCATTAACATTAATAATATCTGGATTTAAGTCTAATTTTCTTAGTACCGCTAATGATTGTGATGCAAAGGCTTCATTAAGTTCAATAAGCTTGATGTCTTCTTGTTTCAACCCAGCTTGCTTCAACGCTTTTGGGATAGCTTTTACAGGGCCAATTCCCATAATGCGTGGTTCTACTCCTGCAGCAGCATAGTTTACCATTCTTGCAATTGGTTCTAGATTTAATTCTTTCACCATTTCTTCACTCATAACCATTACAAAGGCTGCACCATCACTCATTTGTGATGAGTTACCAGCCGTAACACTTCCTCCTGCTGCAAATACAGCTCTTAGTTTTGCTAAAGCTTCTGTAGTAGTGCCTTTTCTTGGGCCTTCATCTTTATTTATTGTATAGCTTTTTGTTTCTTTTTTACCCGCTTCATTAATAAATGTTTCATCTACAGTAATAGGCACAATTTGATCTTGAAAACGATTTTCTGCTTGTGCTTTCAAAGCCTTCATGTGAGAATGATAAGCAAAAGCATCTTGATCTTCACGAGAGACATTAAATTGATTAGCAACTGCTTCTGCTGTATTTCCCATGCCCCAGTAATAATCTTCGTGACCAGATTGTACGACATCATAATTTAGCTCTGGTTTAAAACCTGTCATTGGAACACTGCTCATTGATTCTGCTCCTCCTGCTATAATGCAATCTCCCATTCCAGACTGTATTTTTGCAACGGCCATTCCAATAGTTTCAATACCGCTAGAACAAAAACGGTTTACAGTCACTCCAGGAACATCTACAATATCTAATCCCATTAGAGAGATAAGACGTGCCATGTTAAGACCTTGAGCTCCTTCTGGCATTGCGTTACCTACTATAACATCATCGATGCGTTTTGGATCTAATTCTGGCAGTTTTTCCATCATATACTTAATGGTCTCTGCTGCTAATTCATCTGTTCTTTTGAAGCGGAATACCCCTTTTGGTGCTTTTCCTACTGCGGTACGGTATGCTTTTACTATGTATGCTGTTTTCATGTCAAATGTATATTTGTTTGGAGTCTCATTCCTTAAGAGCTTTCGTTGGATGCGTGTTCTATGAGTTAAATAATTCTTTAGAATAACATTTCCTTAGCCGTCATTATGGGGAGTCCAGTATATTAAAATGGTGTTAATTTCTCAACGGTTTTCCTTTTTGGATCATGTGTTGTAAACGTTCTAAGGTTTTGCGTTCTCCAGTTAAACTTAAGAAAGCTTCGCGCTCTAGGTCTAAAAGATATTGCTCGCTTACTAAGGTGGGCTCACTTAAATCACCACCTGCCATTACATAGGCTAGTTTGTTAGCTATTTTTTGATCATGCTCGCTTATATATTTACTAGCATTCATAGCATCTGTTCCAGCTAGGAACATTCCTAAGGCTTGTTTCCCTAACACTTTCACATCGTTTCTAGCTGCAGGCTTGGTATAGCCCATATCTGCCATTTGTCTCGCAACAGCTTTTGCTGTAGCAATTTGTCTCGCAGTATTTACAACAACTATGTCTTTACCTGGTTTAAGGATGTCTAGATCATAAGCTTCATGTGCTGAGGTAGATACCTTTGCCATACCAATGGTTAAGAAATGCTCTTGCAATACATTGAGTTCCACATCTCCTTTTTGGAACATATCACTAGCACGTAATGCCATTTCTTTAGAACCACCTCCACCAGGAATTACTCCAACACCAAACTCAACCAAGCCAATATAACTCTCTGCTGCTGCAACAACACGATCTGCATGCAAGGTTAATTCACAACCACCACCCAGGGTCATGCCATGGGGAGCCATTACCGTTGGAATAGAAGAGTAGCGCAAACGCATTACAGTATCTTGAAAATATCTAATAGCAGCATTGAGTTCATCATATTCTTGCTCTGCCGCCATCATAAAAATCATACCAATATTAGCTCCTACAGAGAAGTTAGCTCCTTGGTTACCAATGACTAGACCGTCAAAGTTTTTTTCTGCTAAGTCTATGGCCTTATTTATACCAGCTAAAACGTCACCGCCAATGCTATTCATTTTTGATCTAAACTCACAGTTTAAGATACCATCACCTAAATCTTCTATAACAACACCGCTATTTTTAAATACGGCGCTAGATTTTCTAATATTGTCTAGAATGATAAAAGAGTCTTGTCCAGGTACTTTGGTCTGAGCCTTAGAAGGAATGTCATAAAAATAAGTAGCTCCTTCTTTTATATTATAAAAGGAGGTACTTCCTGTAGCTAGCATTTCAGTAACCCAAGGAGCAGGTTCGTGCCCTTCGGTTTTCATGATTTGGATACCGGCTTCCACACCAATAGCATCCCAAATTTGGAAAGGACCATGTTGCCAGCCAAAACCAGCCTTCATAGCGTCATCAATTTTGTACAACTCATCTGATATTTCTGGAATACGGTTGCTTACGTATGCAAATAAGGATGCCAATGTTTTTCTATAAAAGGTTCCTGCTTTGTCTTTGCCATTGACGAGCACTGTAAAACGATCTGTTACATTGTCTATAGATTTAGTAAGCTCTAAGGTAGCAAATCTTGCTTTTTGTGCTGTTCTATACTCAAGCGAATTTAAGTCTAGACTTAATATTTCAGTTTTACCTTGCGCATTTTTTGTCTTTTTATAAAACCCTTGTCCGGTTTTACTTCCTAGCCAGTTGTTATCCATCATAGTGTTGATAAAGTCTGGCACTTGGAATAAGGTTGAGCGCTCATCGGTAGGACAGTTTTCTCTAATACCATTAGCAACGTGTACTAAGGTGTCAAGACCTACCAAATCTACAGTCCTAAAGGTTGCCGACTTAGGGCGTCCAATCACGGGACCAGATAGTTTATCTACCTCTTCAATTGTTAAGCCCATCTCTTTAACAGTATGGAATAAACTCATGATTGAAAAGATGCCAATACGGTTTCCAATAAATGCGGGGGTGTCTTTGGCAATAACGGAGGTTTTTCCTAAAAACTGTTCTCCATAGCTATTAAAGAAGTCAAGTACTTCTGGATCTGTCTTTGGTCCAGGAATGATTTCAAATAACTTTAAGTATCGAGGTGGGTTGAAAAAGTGCGTCCCGCAGAAATGTTTCTGGAAATCTTCACTACGTCCTTCGCTCATAAACTGAATAGGGATACCAGAAGTATTTGACGTAATTAAGGTGCCAGGTGTTCTGTGTTTTTCTAGGTTTTCAAACACTTTTTGTTTGATATCAAGACGCTCTACAACTACTTCAATAATCCAGTCTACACTCCCTACTTTGGCAATGTCGTCTTCAAGGTTTCCTGTTGTAATTCGTTTTGCAAAGACAGTATTGTATAAAGGGGCAGGCTTTGACTTTATGGATGCTGTAAGGGCATCGTTTACCAAACGGTTGCGTACCACCTTATCTTGTAAGGTGAGCCCTTTTGCTGTTTCTATAGCTGTTAATTCACGGGGTACAATGTCGAGTAATAAGACCGCTACACCAATGTTTGCGAAATGGCAAGCAATAGCACTTCCCATAATTCCTGAGCCTACGACGGCTACTTTGTTGATTCTTCTTTTAGACATACTGTTTAATTAGGTATTACTTTCTTATATATGTTTTTGTTGCTGATAAGCTCCATCATGGTAGTAGCAACTTTTTTAAATGTTTTAATTTCTTCTTCAGAAATATGCTCTTTTACAGCCTCGTCAAACGTAAAAACGACACGTTTAGAGAACTCTCTCATCTCAATGCCAAAAGGAGTTAGGTGTATTAAGACCCCACGACCGTCTTCTGGATTTGGCCGACGCTCTATGAGCCCCTGCTTTTCCATCTTTTTTAGTGTACGTGATAATGAAGTTGCTTCGATTCCCATTTTAGGTCCTAGTGCAGTAGAAGGAGTGCCTTTTTCGGGTTCGATGCTTATAAGAGCAAAGCCAGTGGCCATGGTACTACCTTTAATGCCTGCTTTTTCATTATACATTTTTTGCACAGCCATCCACGTTGCTCTTAGTATATAATCTATCGTTTTTTCTTTCAATTGATTTGTATTCTTGAATAAACTTAATCCCAAAGATACTTTAAATATGTTATGCACGCATAGTATATTTAAAAAAGTTAAAAAGCAAGAAATATTCGAATTTCATTTACTCTTTAAGTTTGTTTTTTAGTGGACTTCCTTAGCAATGATTTAGCACCCATAGTTCTACGGTTTCTAAAGAGCGCCAATGCTGGTCTCTTTTTGTTTTGCTAGAAGCGGGTTTTACAGATTTTGTATATTGCTTTTCTAGTTGAAACCTATTCCCTTCTGCTAGCTCTTTTTGTATAGGGTGTGTTGTGGTTACATTTGTTATTTGTGCTAGGTTTGAGAAAATGAGAACTATTTTCCCGTCGGGTGCTAGTCTTTTTTTTGCTTCTATAAAAAAGTCAGGGAATAAAGTGTCTGTGTAGTATATCGCCTCGTCAATACTTCCCATCTCATGAGATTGTGGAAGCCAGGGTGGGTTAAAGACAATTAATTCAGTTTGTTTTTCAAAGCGTCCAAAGAGGTCCCCGAGACTTAATTCAATTTTTCTAGACAGCTTTGTGGTACCCATATATTTTGTTAGTCCAACAATAGCATTTGGGTTTATGTCTGTTGCAAATACTTTTTGAAAACCATGCTGTACCATTTGCAAAGACAATACACCACAACCAACTCCAACGTCGATGGCTGTTTTTTTTGGTCCCTTGTAGTGCTTTAGCCAATTATCAAAGAGCCCTAAATGTTCAAAGCGAGTAGGGAAATAGGTCCCGTAATATGGATGTATTTTGTTGCGAAGTACTGGAATAGAAACACCGTTTTTATACCACTGCCATGCACTATTAAGGCCTTGTATTTGAGGTAGTGCAAGTAAGAAATGATTGTTTTCTGGATAAAATGTTTCTAGCCATCCAATACTTGGTGCTTTTTTTGCAATTATTTCTTGAGCGACTATTTCTACAACAACCCCATTTGAAAGCTTACGGTACGCTGCACGATAGTCATGTTGTTCTTGAAACGTAGTGTTGCGTATTTTCTTTTTTAAGTATGTATGTATTTCTAGAAGCAGGGTTAGTCCATCACTATAAAACGCATTGATGAGTATCATTTCACCCCTCTCTAGTGCATTGATGGCAGGGAGTACTTCTGTTTTTTGATTGAATGATTTTATTTTTTCATCAACCGGAATAGGTTCTGGTTTGTTTATTTCTTGGGGGGTAGTCATGGGTTTTTTAAATTTCGGAAAAGGTAGGCAATCCATTTTGTCTAGGATTGCGTTTTAAGATTAATATACGCATACAAAAAGCCGTCTTCGTTTTTGTCATCTATGCAGAGGTAACATGTAATATTTTTTTAAATAACATTAAATAAAGGAGCGCTATGGTCGTATTAAAATAGACCTAAATAAAACAATACTAAGGCAGTATGAGGTCTAAACTCTTCAGTAAAAAAAAACGAGTTAAAATCATTCAAAATAAACACAAAAAGCCATTGCAGATTATTTAAATATATTTATTTTTGCAAACGCATTTCCTGAAAGGTCAGGAATTACAATTTACTAAAGAGATTTAAGATGAAAAAAGGTATCCACCCGGAAAGTTATAGATTAGTAGCATTTAAAGATATGTCAAACGATGATGTGTTTCTAACAAAGTCTACTGCAAATACAAAAGAAACGCTTGAAGTTGACGGTGTTGAGTATCCAGTGGTAAAAATGGAGATCTCAAGAACATCTCATCCGTTCTACACAGGAAAATCTAAATTGATTGATACTGCAGGACGTATTGATAAGTTCAAAAACAAATATGCAAAATTCAAAAAGCCAGCTGTTGCCCCTACAGAGGACAAAGAGTAGTTTTTTTGTAAATAATATATAAGAAGCCTTCGAGAAATCGCGGGCTTTTTTTGTTATAACATCCTAAGCAGCCTATGCTTGGTGATACATTTTGAGATAATTAGCTATTGATGTTTAGTCTTATGTAGTATGTCTCTTCAGTATGTTGTGTTAAATTACTATTTTTGGTCAACACGTATTATACATTTAATATTTCAGAATGAATTACATCCTTTTTGACGGCGCTGTGCGCAACCAATTATTACCTTTTACGTTTACGCGCCCTGTGGCGGATATACGAGTAGGTATTTTAACCATCCGTGAGAAATGGGAAAAGGTATTAAGCTCGACCACTACAACGGTTTCGGAAGACTACCTTGCCGATAAGTTTCCTCTGGTAGAGTTGGATCATAATGTATTAATTAATGCTTCTTTTTGCCCTTCTGAGAATTTAGTTCAACTAATAATGAACTTACAAGAAAATCAAGCAATTTTTTATAAAGACGAGCCTTTGGCTTTTTACAGCACCGAAGATCAAGAAATAGACTTTGATGTCTTTGACATCACTCAGTATAGTGATGATGATGTGTTTCGTATAGAAAATACTTGGGATATCTTTGAGAAGAATCATGAGGCCATTCAAAAAGATTTTGATTTATTGACCGAAGGAAGAGCATCAGCTCCGATTCCTGAAACAGTAGTAGTCTTTCATCCTGAGCGTGTATTTATTGAAGAAGGAGCAACGTTACTATCCTGTTCTTTAAACGCAAAAGAAGGGCCTATTTATATTGGCAAGGATGCTGTGGTTATGGAAGGTGCTCTAATACGTGGACCTTTCGCTTTGTGTGATCATGCGACTGTGAAAATGGCGGCTAAAATTTATGGAGGTACTACTATTGGACCGCATTGTAAAGTAGGAGGAGAGGTGGCTAATTCTGTTATGATGGGGTATTCTAATAAAGGTCATGAAGGTTACTTAGGGAACTCTGTGCTTGGGGAATGGTGTAATTTAGGTGCTGATTCCAATACATCAAATCTTAAAAATGACTATTCAGAAGTTCGTTTGTGGGACTATGATAGTGGTCGATTTGCTAAAACAGGCACACAATTTTGCGGCTTAATGATGGGTGATCACAGCAAATGCGGCATCAACACGATGTTCAATACAGGAACTGTAGTTGGGGTGAGTGCTAATATTTTTGGCGCGGGCTATCCTCGCAATTTTATTCCAAGTTTTAGTTGGGGTGGACCTGCCGGTATGGAAACGTACAAAACCAAGAAAGCCTTTGAAGTTGCTAAGGTGGTGATGGGGAGACGTGCTATTGAGTTTGATGCACAAGAAGAAGCTATTTTAAACGAAGTGTTTGAACTAAGTAAAGAGTGGCGCCGTTTCTAAAAACTATTTAGAGAATCTTTTGACGCTAGCAATGCGTTTTTTACCTTTACATTTAATTTATTTTAACGCATGGCTATTCTTAAAAAAGCTGCTTTTTATACCTTAGGATGTAAGCTAAATTTTAGTGAAACATCTACGATCGCTCGTGATTTTACAAGCGAAGGTTTTGAGCGTGTAGCCTTTTCTGAGATTGCAGATGTCTATGTAATAAATACCTGTAGTGTTACCGAAAATGCAGATAAGCGCTTTAAAAGCATCGTAAAGCAGGCTCAGAAAAGCAATCCAGATGCTTTTGTAGCAGCTATTGGATGTTATGCTCAGCTCAAGCCAGAAGAACTTGCCGATGTTGCTGGTGTGGACTTGGTTTTAGGTGCAACAGAAAAATTTAACATTACTTCATACATAAATGATTTGTTTGCCAACCCAGAACGCCGTGCTGTTGATGGGGCAGAGATTCATTCTTGTGAGATCGAAGACGCAGACTTTTACGTAGGATCGTATGCGATTGGTGATCGCACACGTGCTTTTTTAAAGGTACAGGATGGTTGTGATTATAAATGCACTTACTGTACAATACCATTGGCGCGTGGTATATCTAGAAGTGATACACTTGAAAATGTCTTGAGCAATGCTGCTGAAATCTCTGCTAAAGGGATCAAGGAGATCGTGCTAACAGGAGTTAATATTGGTGATTACGGTAAAGGAGAGTTTGGGAATAAAAAGCATCAACATACGTTCTATGATTTATGTCAAGCCTTAGACAAGGTTGAGGGGATTCATCGCCTTAGAATTTCTTCGATAGAGCCTAATTTACTTAAAAATGAAACCATTGATTTTGTGGCACAGTCTAATACCTTTGTGCCTCATTTTCATATACCCTTACAGAGCGGGAGTGATGTTTTGTTGAAACTGATGCGCCGTCGATATATGACCGATCTATATGTAGATCGCGTAGCTAGAATAAAAAACAGCATGCCAAATGCTTGCATTGGTGTCGATGTAATTGTAGGTTTTCCAGGAGAAACGGATGCATTGTTCTTAGAGACATATAACTTTTTGATTGCGCTAGAAATTTCTTATCTCCATGTGTTCACGTATTCTGAAAGAGAAAAT
>JBLHII010000077.1:0-8381 GCA_047616265.1 Minisyncoccia bacterium | reverse complement strand
TGAGTTGTCTCATAGAATCAAATGTGTTTTAGGGTCATGACCTTTTTAGATCAATTATTTTTTATTTGTTGCGTACTTGTTTCTGAAATAGTACTATTTCAAAAGCCTATTTTACGACAATCTAAGTTTACTACTTACTTATACGTAAGATGTTTTGTGTTTGTTACAAAATAAATTTTTATTTTTAAGAAACCTTTGTTTTTTTAATACGTCTATATATCGTGTACCATGGTATTGTACTAATATTAACGCCTTACTATCTATATTTTAATATAATAATAAGCACCGTTTTGGTTTTTTGGTATATATATTTGTATTTCGTTATATTGTACTGTTTCCATTCAAGATGTCTAATGTTGCTGCAGTTTTTGAAATGAGTTATGACCTTAAAAAGCTATTCTTTTATGAAATTAAATGGTTCCTTGTTATTGCTGTTGTTGTCGTTCACGATGAGCGCACAATTTGACAACAATACTAAAAAGGTAGAGTTTGAGCCTATCGACAACGTAGTAAAGGATGCAACAGGACTCAAATTATCCAAATCTCCTGTTCCGGGATTAACCAATCAAGAATACCGGTTTGAAGTGAAAGGCGATGATACAAGTGGTCTCGGAAAACAGGATCCAGAGCCTGTTAATATCTCCACTGATGACGGTTTCTTGAGCACCAAAACAGATATGACGCCTAAGGCTTTCGTAAAAGATAAGCCTGCTACAGATGCGTATGATAGAAATCAAGTGCTAGGAGAAATTAAGACCAAAAGTGGTTTTGTAAATGTTGTGTATCGAGACCATCAAAGTGTAGACGGTGACAGAATACGTGTCTATGTTAATGATGATATAGTACAAAGTGACATCTCTTTGGATGCAAGCTTTAGAGGTTTTGATCTTACCCTTACTCCAGGAGAAAATATTATAGAATTTCAGGCTTTAAATCAAGGTGAAAGTGGTCCAAATACAGCAGAATTACATGTCTATGATGAAAACGGAACGTTAATTTCTAAAAACGAATGGAACTTATTAACGGGGAGAAAGGCAACCATAGTCGTATACCAAAATTAACCCCAAGGCGGTTAAAAGGCTACCGCTATTTCTTGCACTTCCCCAGCATTCATATCTTCTATACCAAAGCCCCCAATTCTAACTCTTACTAGGCGAAGTGTTGGAACACCAACGGCAGCAGTCATTTTACGTACTTGTCTAAATTTACCTTCGGTAATGGTAATAGAAACCCAGGAGGTTGGGCCATGGCGGTTATCTCTTATTTTTTTTGCGCGTTTAGGGAGTGAAGGAGTGCTTGTAAGCAATGTAACCTTGCATGGCTTGGTAATGTATGGTTTGTCATCTACCGTGATAGGAACCCCTTCTTGTAGTTTTAAAATTTCAGAAGGACTTATGATGCCGTCTACTTGGGCATAATACTCTTTTTCTATACCACTGTTATTAACATGATAACTATAAGCCCCATTTGTAGTGAGTAATAGCAGACCTTCACTAGGCTCGTCGAGTCTGCCAATAGCCATCGTGCCCTCAGGGAAATCACATAAAGATCCTAAAAATGTTTTGTTTTTGGCGTGCCTATCGTTGGTCTTAAATTGGCTTAGAACGCCAAAGGGTTTAAAAGCCTTGTAGTATGTATGAGTTACACAAAGCATTACTAGCCTATGAGTAAATCGATAATGGCAGCTAGTTCAAAATCTTTCTCGGTCACGCCGTCTGCATCATGCGTAGATAAGAAAATCTCTAAGGTGTTATAGACATTGGTCCACTCTGGATGATGATTGAGGCGTTCTACTTCAAAAGAGATCCGTGTCATGGCAGAAAAGGCTTCCTTAAAGTTTTCAAATTCAAAACTAGCAAACAACCCACCTTCGACATATTGCCAGCCTTCTAACTGAGATAATTTTTCTGTAATCTGTGCTTCGGTATATTTTATCATAATTTATGTATTAGTTTCTGATGGTTACAACATCTTCCAAGACACAATTATCAATTACATCTGCCACAGTAACCTGATAGTTTGTGGGTAGAATATTGTGCTTTGGTAAAATGGCCAAGTATTGGTCATCATTACTGTTGTAAATACTTTTAAAGATAGGTGTTTTGTTTCCTATTTTTTCGCAAATCTCTTTGAACAAGTCTTGGTGGTGTACCAAGTCATTACTTGTTAAATGAAAAATACCAGTCAATTCTTTATTTATAATATAGTGAACCTGTTGCGCTATGGTGTCTGCTGTGGTAATGCTAATAATGAGCTTTGGATGCACGTCAAAAGCTGCTTGATGCTTAATGGCTTGCCTTAATTGTATAATTCTTGGAGAATAAGCACCTAGTACCATCGGGAGTCTTAAAATACTAACCTGTTTTTTAACTTTTTCAAACAGTAATTTTTCTACCGAAACTTTAAACTTCCCATATTCACTTACCGCCGAAGGACGATCATCTTCATAGCTTGGAAAGCCAGATAAACCATCAAATACACGTACTGAAGATAAAAAAAGAAGCCTACATGTTGGGTGCACAGTTACATATTTACAAACCTCTTTATGCGCATGGTATTGTGCTTTAAAGTTTCCGCGCAAGGCAGAAATAATAATGGTAGGTTTTATGTCTTTTAGAGACTGAGCGATGTTGCTATTGTCTAAATCATAGGCTATAAAAGCTTGATTGTTATCATATAGTTCATGGGCAGAACAGTAGGTGCCATAGGTGTCAAAATAAGTACACAGCTCTCTATAGATAGCATTACCTATGTAGCCGCTTGCGCCTAAAATAAATATCCTGTGTTTTTGTTTCTGCATCTAGTATTAACTAAAACATAATTGGTATATTTTTCTATACCAAAGGTGTTTGAATTGGTTCTATTTTTTATAAAAAGGTAATTTTACGATGGTAGCTGGTATTGTTTTTTTACGAATTTGTATCTGTATTCGTGAGCCGACTTCTTTTAACCCAACAGGCACATACCCTAAACCAATTCCTTTGCCCATAGATGGTGACATGGTTCCACTAGTCACCACACCAATGGGTTCTCCTTGATTGTTTAAAATGTTATAGCCCTGTCTTGGTATACCCCGCTCGGTAAGCTCAAAAGCAACTAATGTTTTTGTTACACCTTGCTCCTTTTGCTTTTTAAGTGCTATACTGTTTACAAAATCTTTGTTGAATTTGGTAATCCAGCTCAATCCTGCTTCAAGTGGCGAGGTAGTGTCATCTATGTCATTTCCATAGAGGCAGTAACCCATTTCAAGTCTCAAGGTGTCTCTTGCTGCTAGTCCAATAGGTTTAATGCCCCAATCGGCACCAGCTTTTAGTACATTGCTCCAAATCTGTACCGCATCTTTGTTCTTACAGTAAATTTCAAAACCGCCACTACCTGTATATCCAGTTGCGCTAATAATAACATCGGCAACACCTGCAAAGTTATTTACTTTGAAGGTATAAAATTTAATAGCGGATAAATTTTCTGTGGTAAGGCTTTGCATTGCTTCTATTGCTTTTGGGCCTTGAATGGCTAAAAGTGAATAGCTTTCACTGCTGTTTTTGAGTTCAGCGCCCATGGTATTGTGTGTGTTAATCCATCCCCAATCTTTGTCTATGTTAGATGCATTTACTACAAGTAAATATTTTTCTGCTTCCATTCTGTAGACAATAAGATCATCAACTACTCCGCCATCTTCATTTGGAAAGCAACTATATTGTGCTTGACCATCGACTAACTTAGCAGCATCATTACTACATACGCGTTGAATTAAAGCTAAGGCATTTGGTCCTGTTACAAAAAACTCTCCCATGTGGCTTACATCAAACACACCTACGTTTTCACGTACAGTTTCATGTTCTATATTAATTCCTTCATAAGAAACGGGCATGTTATACCCGGCAAAGGGTACCATTTTTGCACCAAGGGCAGTGTGTACAGCAGATAAAGCAGTGTCTTTCATTATTTAGTTTGGTTAGCACGGCTTCTGAAATTTTTATTTCATACACCATGTGTTTATGGTTTCAAAGTATAGAAAACAAATATAACGCTTGGGGAGTGGGCTCACCAAATTTTTTAAGAGGATTGCACAAAATAAGTTGTTATTTAACAATTAGAATTTCTAAACCAAGTTGTTCATTACTGCTATGTAGAATTGTATTCTATTTGCCTTTTTATGCATCTTCATAGGGTGTTAATCTTAAGGATATTAAGTTGGTTTTCGGGGTAAAAAAAGTATATTTGATCTACTTAACTTAGGTTCTCTCTTAGTAAATACGTTAAATCTAAAACAACTAAAATGAATACAATTAATCGAATTGCAACAATTTTTTGTTTAGGTTTCCTTCTTTTTACGTGTTTTTGTAAAAATAAAACAGTAAAATTAGAATCATCGATTGCATTATTAGACTTGAAAAGAGGAGATTTTTTGCTTTGCGGAAATCCAAATTTTGGAGATGTAAGTTTTGCATTGTCTTGTAGATACGATCTTAGAAAAACATTTAATTTAGGACTGTCTTTAATTCATTCTTTTGAATATGCAGAAGCAGAAAAAGCCTTTGTAAGTATTTTAGACCAAGACCCTGAGAGTTTAATGGCTTACTGGGGCATAGCAATGAGTGTTTTAGATCACCCCGTATCATTTAAACAAAATCCTGATGCACTTAAACGTGGTGAGGCTCTTTTAAATGTCGCAAATACCTTAATACCAAACAACCAACGAGAACAAGATTATATAGATGCAGTAAGTATATACTTTAAAGATTGGCAAACATTAGATACTAAAACTAGAAAAACGAATTACGAAGCCAAAATGGCAGGTTAAAACAGGAAATAAAAAACATATTTATGAGCTAGCTCGCAAAAGCTACTTTGCTTCAATAGCTCAGGGAGATGGAGATTTACAAGACTTTATTTATACGCATAATTTTATTTTAGGAGACAAGAATAAACAAATACGCGGTATATATGATGGAACAATCGATGATGAAGTGCTTCCGCTTTTCGACGACATTAAAATTTTAACACATTAATTTAACAGCATTTCATGAAGATATTATCATCTCAACAACTATATGAAGCCGATATTATAACGACCAAGAAAGAAGGCATCAGCTCGGTAGATTTAATGGAGCGCGCTGCTTCTCAAATTTTTAATTGGTTAGACCAACGCATGCAAGGAGCGCAAGTTCCTATCCATATTTTTTGTGGTATTGGTAATAATGGAGGAGATGGATTGGCCTTGGGTCGCCAGCTTATTGAAAAAGGGTATGTTGTTAAAAGTTATGTTGCAAATTTTAGTGAGAAACGCTCGTCCAGTTTTTTAACCAATTATGACCGGTATAAAAACACGTCTAACGATTGGCCGAAACTAATGAAGAGCGCATATGATTTTCCTTTAATAGCTGCTGAAGATATAGTAATCGATGCTCTTTTTGGAATTGGTCTTAATCGCCCTCCAGAAAACTGGGTGAAGTTATTAATACAATATATTAATAGTAGTAAAGCTTTTACGCTTTCTATTGATATGCCAAGTGGTCTATACCCCGAAAAAGCCATAGAAGATTTCGAAGCTATTATAAAACCAAATCATACCTTAACATTTCAAACAGCAAAGCTTGCTTTCTTTTTACCCGAATCTGGACCTTACGTTACTTTTTTCGAAATTATAGATATTGGCTTGGATCCAGAATACATGAGCACTGTAATTCCATTGGCAGAGCTAATAGCGAAGACTGAAGCGCAACAATTTTATAAGCAACGTAATAAATATGCGCACAAAGGAAACTTTGGTCATGCATTAATCGTGGCTGGAAGTTATGGCATGATGGGGGCAGCTATATTAAGTACTAAAGCAACCATGCGTGTTGGTGCAGGTAAAGTAACTGCGTTTATACCTGAGTGTGGCTACGAGATTATGCAAACAAGCATCCCTGAAGCTATGGTGCTTACCGATGAACAATCAAAAACGATATCTAACGTAAGGTATGATTTTATGCCAGATGCTGTTGCTGTTGGTATGGGTGTTGGAAATAGAAAAGAAATAACAAAGGCACTACAAGGCTTGTTAAAACAAGTGGTTTGTCCAATCTTATTAGATGCAGACGCATTAAACTGTCTCTCGAGAACAAAAAGCTTGTTAAAGTTGCTTCCTCAAAATGCAATTTTAACACCACATCCGGGTGAGTTAGAACGCTTGGTGGGAGCTTGGAAAAATGACTATGAAAAAATAGAAAAAACAAAAGCTTTTTCAAGGAAGCACAATGTTATTATGATCATTAAAGGAGCTAACACGATAACTATTTCTGGAGATGAAATGTTTATCAATACCACAGGAAATCCGGGGATGGCAACTGCAGGGAGTGGCGATGTTTTGAGTGGTGTTATTACAGGATTAGTATCTCAAGGCTATGCTCCATTGACGGCTTCGATATTTGGCATATATATACATGGTAGTGCAGGGAATATTGCCTCGTCTCAATTAGGTTTTGAAGCTATGATAGCTAGTGATTTGTTGCATTATTTAGGAGATGCTTTTTTAGAATTATTTAGAAATGAAGAAGAAATACCTCAAGAAAGTCATTCTCCCGAATAGCAATTTTTCTGTTAGTTATACAACAACATATGTTGTATTTTTGTTCCAAACAAACTAAGAATTATGTCTGAAATACATTATATAAGTAGCTCTTTGTTAGACCTATCTATCATTAAAGATATCGTTGATACCGAAAAACAATTAGCCCTTTCTGAAGAGGCTATTGGCAACATCAATAAATCATTTGAGTTTCTTTCCAAAAAAATTAGAAATAACGACACACCTATTTACGGCATCAATACTGGTTTTGGCTCTCTGTGCAATGTTAAAGTTTCTGCAGAAAACCTATCAAAACTTCAAGAAAACCTAGTAATGTCTCATGCTTGCGGTACAGGAGAGTTTGTGCCTAAAGCGATAGTGAAATTAATGCTACTGCTTAAAATACAATCCTTAAGTTACGGTTACAGTGGTGTTCAATTGGTTACTGTAAAAAGACTGGTTGCTATGTATAATGCCAATGTAATTCCTGTGGTTTATACACAAGGTAGCCTCGGAGCTTCAGGAGATTTGGCACCTTTAGCGCACATGTCTTTGCCGTTACTTGGTATGGGAGATGTTTGGGTAGGAGCGGAGATGGTGCAAGCCTCTAAAGTAATGCTAGTACAAAACTGGAGTCCTATTACATTAAAAGCTAAAGAAGGATTGGCTTTGTTAAATGGTACGCAGTTTATGAGTGCTTACGGGGTTTATATGTTGCTAAAAAGTTACAAGTATTCTTATTTAGCAGATGTGATTAGTGCAGTTTCTATAGATGCGTTTGATTGTAATATGAGTCCATTTAATGCACTTGTTCATCATGTAAGACCTCATAAAGGGCAGGTAAAAACAGCCGAGCGTATTAATGAAATTTTAAAAGGCAGTGAGTTAGGTGCTTCAGAAAAAAAGAATATACAAGATCCATATTCATTTAGATGTATCCCTCAAGTTCATGGTGCAACTAAAGACACCCTTGGATTTGTAAAAAAGACATTTAAGACAGAGGTTAACTCGGTAACTGACAACCCGAATATTTTTATTGAGGAGGATTTAATTATTTCTGGCGGAAATTTCCACGGGCAACCACTAGCGCTTGCTCTAGATTACTTGGGTATAGCGATGTGCGAGTTAGGTAGTATTTCCGAAAGAAGAACCTACCAATTAGTATCTGGCTTGCGTGATTTACCTGCATTTTTAGTAAGTAATCCAGGGTTAAATAGCGGGTTTATGATACCACAGTATACTGCAGCTAGTATCGTGAGCCAAAATAAACAACTGGCAACTCCTGCGTCTGTAGATTCTATCGTATCATCAAATGGTCAAGAAGACCATGTTAGCATGGGTGCTAATGGAGCTACAAAATGTTTACGTATTGTTGATAACATAGAAACTATATTGGCAATTGAATTAATGAATGCTTCACAAGCATTGGCTTTTAGGGATAAGAAATCATCTCCCTTTATAATGTCATTTATTTCAAGCTATAGAGAGGTTGTTCCTTTTTTAGAAGAAGATAGATTATTGTCGGATGACATTCATGCTACCGTAGGATTCTTAAAAAGCTTTTCTGTAGACAGTGACTTGCTTTTTTAGAAGTAGGTAATTACTAAAAGAAAAACACCCCTTACTTTTTTATAGGTAAGGGGTGTTTTTAGGTATTTAAAAAACTAAAAATAGTTACGATTCTGTGGTCTTCTTTTTTGGTTTTTTAATTTTAATAGTTAGCTCATTTGTTTTGGCGTCTAAATCCATCTTAATAGTATCTCCTTCTTTAAGATTGCTGTTAATGATTTCTTCAGCCAAGGCATCTTCAATGTACTTTTGAATAGCC
>JBLHII010000076.1:0-8385 GCA_047616265.1 Minisyncoccia bacterium | reverse complement strand
GAGGCGTTTTTTTATTTTAGCCGAAATTTAAAATTATGATACAGACTTCAACACAATATCCAATAGGAAAACGGACACTACCTAAAACTATATCACCCGCTCAAGTTACAGAAGCGATTGAGGTATTACGTATTTTCCCACAACAATTAAAGATGACATTACTTGATGTGTCTGAAACACAACTAGACACTCCGTATCGAGATGGTGGTTGGACTTTACGCCAATTAATTCATCATATTTCAGATTCACATAGTCAATGCTATAATAGATTACGTTGGGCACTAACAGAAGACACGCCAGTTATTAAATCTTATGACCAAGACTTATTTGCTGCTATGGACGATTATAAAACAGCACCTACAGCATGGTCGTTAACTCATATAGAGATGTTACATCACAAGATTGTATACATTTTACAACGCATAAACGGAAAGCAATGGAATAGGTCTTATATACATCCAGAAACGGAGGCTGAGGTAACTATTAAAGAAATGGCATTAACATATGCATGGCACAGTATGCATCACTTTATGCACATAAAGAATGCATTGTAGTGCATAGGTAGATTTAATAAAACCTAGAATAATAAATAGGTATTCTGGGTTTTACTTTTTAAATACATCCGTTAAGATTATTTCTGAATATTTTTCATTTCTTCCACTTAATATTACAACCTATACTTGGTTTTTGATCCTGATGTTGTGGGCTATTATTTAGAATATGATCTATAGCTTCGCGCAGATCCCTTCCGTTTACAGGAATGCCGTTGCCAGGTCTAGAATTGTCAAGTTGTCCGCGGTATACAAGTTTCATTTTCTCATCAAACAAATAAAAATCTGGAGTACACGCTGCGTCATAGGCCACAGCAACCTCTTGGCTAGGATCATACAAATAAGGAAAAGGATAGCCTTCCTCTCTAGCTGTTTTGCGCATAAGTTCTGGGCCATCTTGCGGGTAGCTTTTGACATCATTGCTATTTATAGCCACAAAGCCAAAACCAGTCACCCTATAATCATTACATAAACGGACCAACTCTTCGTTAACATGTTTTACAAATGGGCAATGATTACAAATAAATAATACTACAGTCCCTTTTTTACCTGTTACGTCGTCTAATGAAATCAAGGTGTTAGATACAGTGTCAATTAATTTGAAGTTTGGAGCTTTCGTACCTAAAGGCAACATTGAAGAAGGAGTTAAGGACATTGTTTTGTTTTTTTTGTGGATCACTAAGATACAACATAGGTCTTTAAATACTATCTTAGTTACAAAATATCCCTATGGAAACTACCTGTTCTGATTTTGAAAAAATAGAAATGCGAATAGGAACCATTTTGAGCGTAAGAGATTTTCCAGAAGCTTTAAAACCCTCGTATCAATTGCTTATTGATTTTGGTGCTCCAATAGGGATTAAAAAAACATCTGCACAAATTACCACCTTGTACACCAAAGAAGCTTTAATAGGAAGACAGGTGGTTGCAGTAGTCAATTTTCCGAAGAAACAAATAGGTCCCTTTATGAGTGAATGCTTAGTTTTGGGTGCTGTTTCTGGAAAAGACGTAACCTTATTACATCCTGGCATAGAGGTTGAAAACGGGTTACGTATTAACTAAGTATTTTGAAGCTATGCTTTAGTTGGGTCCGTGAACGGCATACCACATCGTGCAATGTCTTATACCTCTGCATCCATCATGTCTGTTACAACATGGTAGCGAGGGTCATCAATTGCGTCTTTGATGATGTTTGTAAATTCTGGATTCCATTTTAGTAACATGGCTTTACAGTCTGGACTTAAGTGTGTCAAGGTTACTTTTTTACCTGCTTCGATGTATTTGTTTGAAATGGTTCGCAACGCTTCAACGCCCGAATGATCACCTACTTTAGATTCTATGAAATCAATTTCAATATGCTTAGGATCTTTTCCAATATCAAACTTACTATTAAATCCTGTTGTAGAACCAAAGAAAAGAGGTCCCCAGATTTCATATACTTTCGTTCCATCTTCTTTAACACGTTTTCTAGCTCTAATCATTGTCGCGCTTTTCCAGGCAAAAGATAAAGCACTCATGATTACCCCAGCAATAACAGCAATAGCCAAATCTTGCCAAACCGTAATGGCAGAAACTGCAATGAGTACAATTGCATCTGTACGTGGTATTTTATGTAAAATCCTGAAACTACTCCAAGCAAAAGTTCCTATTACTACCATAAACATTACACCTACTAAAGCTGCAATTGGAATTTGTTCTATAAGAGGAGCGCCAAATAACACAAAACATAATAAGGCTATTGCTGCAGTTGCTCCAGATAAGCGTCCACGTCCACCAGAGTTAATATTAATAATAGATTGCCCAATCATGGCGCATCCACCCATACCTCCAAAGAGACCGTTTAAAATGTTAGCGCCACCTTGAGCGACACACTCCCGATTACCACTTCCACGTGTTTCAGTCATTTCATCGATAAGGTTCAAGGTCATTAAGCTTTCTATAAGTCCAACAGCGGCAAGTATAAGCGCTGTTGATCCTATGAGGCCCCAATTTCCTTTTAGCGTATAGAATAATGTAAATATTTGATCTTGGAAGGTTGGTAAACCACCCTGTAGGCCTTCACCACCTCCGTCTTTAATAAAAGAGCCAACGGTTGACACGTCAACATTTCCGAAGATAACAATAGCGGCAACAACTACAATAGCTATAAGTGCAGCAGGAATTTTTTTGGTAAGTTTAGGAAGACCATACATAATTCCCATGGTTAACGCAACTAGGGCCAACATCATCCATAAACTAGTACCAGACATCCACTGCATTTCTCCACCAATATTTTCTTTAAATAGACTTAGTTGTGATAAGAAGATAACAATAGCGAGTCCATTAACAAATCCCATCATAACAGGATGCGGAATTAAACGTACAAATTTTCCTAGCTTAAGAACACCAGCTAGAATTTGGATTCCTCCAACAAATAATAACGTAATAAATAACCATTGCAATCCTAAATTCTCAACTGGGATTGCTAATGCATCTCCTACTTCATTTCCTTTTTGAATAAGAAAAACCATTACAACAGCCATAGCGCCTGTTGCGCCACTTACCATTCCAGGTCTACCTCCAAAAAGAGCGGTAACTATACCCATCATAAAAGCACCGTAGAGGCCTACGAGTGGATCTATACCTGCTACAAAAGCAAAAGCCACAGCCTCTGGTACTAGTGCTAACGCAACTGTTAATCCAGAAAGGATGTCATTTTTAGGATTTTGAGTAAAATTTTTAATGGTTTTTTGTAGTAGCATACCTCGTTATTTTTAAAGCCGCAAATATATGCTTTTGTATGGGCTTGTGTTGCGGGATTTTATTTTATTTAAGTCGTATCAGTTCTCACATAAACCCTATATTTTTTTTTAGGGTAAAAACGAAGCAGCTATTGAATTGTTTAATTTACGTCATGTATATAAACTGCTAACAAATAGCATGTTAAGTAACATTGTTTATGCTTTTATCTTACATGATGTTTTTGTAATTTTGAAAAAAAGATTTTAAAAGCATATGGTTGAAGAATTTGTAGTGTTGGTAGATGAAAAAGATAAGCAAATAGGGCTTATGCCAAAAATGGAAGCTCATGAAAAAGGGGTGTTACACAGAGCTTTTTCTGTGTTTATATTAAATGAAAGTAATGAATTAATGCTTCAACAAAGAGCATTACATAAATACCATTCTCCTGGACTATGGACCAACACGTGTTGCAGTCACCAACGCGATGGTGAGTCTAATATTGAAGCAGGAATACGAAGGTTGCAAGAAGAAATGGGATTTGTAGCAGACTTAAAGGAGACGACTTCTTTTATCTATAAAGCGCCTTTTGATAATGGATTAACAGAACATGAGTTTGATTATATTTTGATTGGAAACTATAATGAGGTTCCACTTATTAATGAAGATGAAGTAGCTGCCTGGAAATGGATGTCTTTAGAGGCTGTAAAAACAGATATAGAAGAGCTTCCAAATCAATATACAGTTTGGTTTAAAATTATTTTTGAAAAATTTTACAAGCACATAAGCTCATGAGTTTAACAGTTTATAGGAAAGCACATTTTAACGCTGCGCATCGGTTATTCAGAAAAGATTGGACTGATGAAAAAAATACTGCAGTTTTTGGAAAATGTAGCAACCCCAACTTCCACGGCCATAATTATGAACTAGAAGTTGGCGTAACAGGTGATGTAGACACGGAAACTGGTTTTCTTATAGATTTAAAAATCTTAAAAAATATTATTAAAGAAGAGGTAGAAGACCCATTTGACCATAAAAACTTGAACAAAGAAGTTGCGGTTTTTAAAGATTTAAACCCTACTGTAGAAAATATTGCTATTGAAATATATAATAGAATTAAAAAAAGGCTAGGTTCTGCTTATGAGGTAACTGTTACATTATATGAAACTCCACGTAATTTTGTAACCTATACGGGTCCAGTATAAGTATTGTTTTAGTAGTCTAGTTGTTAGGTTTTAAGTGGTTAGTGTCCCTTAAGGATATTTGTCTAAATATTTAAAGCGCTGAAAGATTTAAAAATTAAAAGAAAATCTGCTGCTATTTTGGAAGTGTATATTCCCCAATAGTTTGTAAGTTTGCAGCTTATTAATTAGTAATTTAAAAACCGTACGTAGCGGAACATATTATGGCAAATAAGAGAGATTTAAAAAAAGATATCAATTATGTAATGGGAGATATCATTGAAGCTGTATACATTTGGGAGTTAACAAACCCAGCAAAAGAAACAAAAGAGTCTCAGTCTATCATTGATGATGCTATCAAAGGATTTGATGAATTGATTGTAAAAGTTAACCAAAGAGATGTAGAGAATGCAAAAAATCACTTCAAAGCTGTAAACCACGAGCTTGAAGCTAAAGGAAGAGCTCTAATAGACAGAATTAACAAAATGTAATACATTGTATTGATTTTAACTCAAAACTCCATTACTGTATAGTAATGGAGTTTTTTTATACTTGTATATAAAATAAAAAATCCCGTTCTATATAGAACGGGATTTTTACTACGAAATAATATGATTATTGAATTGTCTTATTTTACTTTCTTTACAATCGCTTCAAAAGCTTCTGGATGATTCATAGCTAAATCTGCAAGAACCTTACGATTCAATTCAATTCCTGCTATTTTCATTCCTCCCATAAATTGAGAGTAAGACATTCCGTGCTCGCGTGCACCTGCGTTGATACGCGTAATCCACAATGCTCTAAAAGTTCTCTTTTTGTTTCTACGGTCTCTGTATGAGTAAGACATTGCTTTGTCTACTGCATTTTTAGCAACCGTCCAAACGTTCTTTCTTCTTCCAAAGTACCCTTTGGCTTGTTTTAATACTTTTTTTCTACGTGCTCTCTTGGCAACGCTGTTTACTGATCTTGGCATAATTTAATTGTTTTTTGTAGTAGGCGACTTACGTAGGTAAATTCTTTTTTGACGGCCTAACTCCAGGGTTATAAAATTTGTTTAACCGCAAAGCAATTACTTCAAACGAAGCATTTGTTTTACATTACTCTCATCAGATTTGTCAACCAAACCATCGTGAGTTAATTTAAGCTTACGTTTCTTAGACTTCTTTGTTAAGATGTGACTTTTAAACGCGTGCTTTCTTTTGATTTTACCAGTACCCGTAAGCTTGAAACGCTTCTTAGCACTAGATTTTGTTTTTTGTTTAGGCATTATTCCTTCTTTTATATATTATTTCGTTGTTTCTCTTTTGGCACACGTACCTGTTGAGAGGGTATATAAATAAGTCCCTAAGGATCAGATTTCAATTTTAATAGTTTTACACTATTTCTTTTTTGGAGCAATGAACATGATCATACGCTTTCCTTCTAATTTTGGCATTTGTTCTACTTTACCTAGTTCTTCTAGTTCTTGAGCTAATTTTAATAATAAAATTTCTCCTTGATCTTTGTAGATAATAGAACGTCCTTTAAAGAATACATATGCTTTCAATTTAGCTCCGTCTTTCAAGAACTTTTCCGCATGCTTCTTCTTAAACTCATAATCATGATCATCAGTATTAGGGCCAAACCTAATTTCTTTGATAATCACTTTAGTAGCTTTCGACTTCATTGACTTCTCGCGCTTCTTCTGCTCGTAGACAAATTTTTTGTAGTCCATAACTTTACAAACTGGTGGGTTTGCATTTGGAGAAATTTCTACAAGATCCAACTCTTGTTCTTCCGCAATGGCTAATGCTTTGCGAGTAGGATAAACACCAATCTCAACATTGTCTCCAACAAGACGTACTTCTTCAGCACGAATTCTACGGTTAATATTGTGTTGATCTTCTTTAATGATCCTTGCCGGACCCCTACTTCTTTTTCTTCTTATTGCTATGGCTTTATTCTTTTTGAATACTCACAAATGTGTGAATACCTGTTTAATAAATATGGACTTAGTCCACGTTAAATTCTTTAATTTCTTCTTTTACTGCTGCATTTATCATTGCTGCGAACGCTTCAACCGACATTGTACCTTGATCTCCTTCGCTATGCTTTCTTACTGATATTGTGCCTTCTTTTTCTTCTTGTTCCCCTACAATTAACATGTACGGGAGTTTATTCATTTCTGCTTCGCGAATTTTCTTCCCAATAGTTTCATTTCTATTGTCTACAAGGGCGCGAATTTCGTGATTTTCAAGCGAATTTAAAACTTTTTGAGCGTATTTCTCATATTTTTCACTCAATGATAATATTGTAACCTGTTCAGGCATTAACCATAAAGGGAAATTTCCTCCAGTATGCTCTAATAAAATAGCCACAAAACGCTCCATACTTCCAAAGGGTGCACGGTGTATCATTACCGGCCTGTGAAGCTCATTGTCACTACCTTTATAGGTTAAATCAAAGCGCTCAGGGAGATTGTAATCTACCTGAATAGTCCCTAGTTGCCAGCTCCTCCCAAGAGCATCTTTTACCATAAAATCAAGTTTAGGTCCATAGAAAGCAGCTTCGCCAGTTTCTACAACATAATCTAAGCCTTTGTCTTTAACAGCACTTAAAATTGCATTTTCTGCTTTCTCCCAAGTTTCTACATCTCCAATATATTTTTCTGGCTTTGTTAAATCTCTTACGGAAACTTGTGTTGTAAAATTTTCAAAACCTAAAGATCCAAACACGTACAGCACCAAATCTATAACATTTTTGAATTCTTGATCCAATTGATCTGGCGTACAGAATATATGTGCATCATCTTGTGTAAACCCTCTTACACGCGTTAATCCATGAAGCTCTCCACTTTGTTCATAACGGTATACTGTTCCAAATTCAGCAAAACGTTTTGGTAAATCTTTATATGAAAATGGCTTTGTATTGTAAATTTCGCAATGATGTGGGCAGTTCATAGGTTTTAACATGAACTCTTCTCCTTCATTGGGCGTTTTTATAACTTGAAAGCTATCTTCTCCGTATTTCGCGAAGTGACCCGAAGTAACATATAGTTCCTTACTCCCAATATGGGGTGTTATAACCATTTCATACCCGGCTTTCTTTTGTGCTTTTTTCAAAAAGTTTTCAAGTCTTTCGCGCAAAGCAGCTCCTCTGGGTAGCCACAGAGGCAGTCCTTGACCTACCTTTTGTGAAAAGGTGAAAAGTTCTAGTTCTTTACCAAGCTTTCTGTGATCTCTTTTCTTGGCTTCTTCCAGTAGCGCTAAATATTCTTTTAGTTCCTTTTGTTTAGGATATGTAATACCGTAAATACGGGTAAGTTGTTTATTTTTTTCGTCTCCTCTCCAGTACGCACCAGCTATACTCATAAGTTTAACCGCTTTTACAAATCCAGTATGAGGTAGATGTCCTCCTTTGCATAAATCTGTAAAGTCATCATGGTCACAAAAGGTGATGGTTCCGTCTTCTAGGTTTTCAATAAGCTCTACTTTATATTCGTTTCCTTGTTTTTTGTAATAATCAAGCGCTTCGGCTTTTGTGCTAGAACGTAGAGAAAACTCGTGTTTTCCACGGGCAATTTCAAGCATTTTTTGTTCTACGGCAGCTAAGTCCTTTTCTATAAAGCTACGGTCTCCAAAATCTACATCATAATAAAACCCAGCATCAATTGCAGGTCCAATAGTTAATTTTATACCAGGATACAATTGTTCTAGTGCTTGTGCTAAGATATGTGCTGAAGAATGCCAGAATGCTTTTTTACCAGCGTCATCTCTCCAAGTATATAATATTAGGCTACCATCATGGGTTAGGGGACTGCTGCTTTCTATGGTTTCACCATTATATGCTGCTGAAATTACATTTCTAGCCAAGCCTTCGCTTATGCTTAAAGCTATATCCATTGGTGTTACCCCTTCTTCTTGTTGCTTTACACTTCCATCTGGTAACGTAACTGC
>JBLHII010000075.1:0-8431 GCA_047616265.1 Minisyncoccia bacterium | reverse complement strand
GTACAAAAAAACTTCAAGAACAAATTATTCAAGGACGTAGTGAAAAAGAAATAAGAGCTACTTGGCAACAAGGCCTCGACGCTTATAACACGATGAGACAGCAGTACTTGCTTTATAAATAAGGCAAGAGAATCCCTATCGTTGTTATGCGCTTCCTTTTTAGTTTCTTTCGAGGTACACGGTATCTGAGTTAATCTCTTCCGTTAAATTTAAACTTCTTGCCTTTAGGGTTCGTTCCTAAATCAATGCGTTCCTTCATGGCTTCTACAATATTAAAGGCAGCAGGGCAAATAGCTGTGTTTACAAGAGTAATCTCGCTTATTTTGTGAAAATTTCTCCGATTGGTATGTGGGTATTCTTGGCAAGCTTTTGGCCGTACGTCATAAATCGTACAACTGTTATCATTTTCGTCTAAAAAACTGCAAGGAGCTGTTTTTAATACATGGAAATTATCTTCATCTACCTCTAGATAGGTCTCAATGAAGCGTTGCTCTTTCATTCTAAAATGTTTGGAAATTCTAAAAATGTCCTTTTCTGTAAAAATAGGGCTGGTTGTTTTACAACAATTAGCACAGGTAAGGCAATCTGTTTTTTTAAACTCCGCCTCATGAAGTTCAGACATGATGCTATCAAGATGCTTTGGTGTTTTCTTCTTGAGTTTGGCGAAGAATTTTTTATGCTCGTTATGTTTATCTTTGGCTTTTTCAGGGAGCTCTCGTAATGTTTGTTCCATAACAGCAAAAGTACGAAATAAAGAATCTTGAATATGGGTTTGATTTTAAAATCCAATTTTTATTCAAATTTAATAGCATACTTTAAGATCAATTTCAGATGAAAGACATTCTAGGCAAGGCCTTACTAGATTATTACAACAACGCATATACAGAAGACATTATCGCTGCGACAAGCATAAGCGAAGAAGATGAAATACCCTTACCTTATCTATTTAGAGACTATAAGGACATGCCAAGCATAGAACAAAATGCTTTGCAAAATGCGAAAGGTAGCGTGCTAGATATCGTTTGTGGGGTTGGAAATCGCGCGCTTTATTTACAAAATAAAGGACTAGAAGTACAGGCTATTGATGTTTCAAAAGGGGCTATTGATATTGCAAAAAAACGCGGAGTGATTCATGCAACACAAACCGAATTACTGGCACTTAAAGATCGGAAATTTGAAACCATTTTACTATTAAGCAATGGTACTGGTGTTTTTGGAAGGTTAGCACACATTGCAAAACACCTTCAACATCTAAAAACATTACTCAATAATGGTGGACAGATTTTAATAGATTCTAGTGATTTACGGTATATGTATGATCAAGAAGAAGGTCAAGAAGCTATATGGATTCCCGCAGATCGTTATTATGGTGAATTGGAGTGTACCCTGTCTTACAAAGGAGAACTAAGTGATTCTTTTCCTTGGCTGTATCTGGATGCTAAACTTTTTGAAAATGCAGCTAATGCAAGTGGTTTTACTTTTGAAATCATACAACATGGAGGCCATTTTGACTACCTAGCTAAATTAACTATTGCATAAGGCAACACATTAAATACAGCGCCTTTACTCTTTTGAAACGTAAGGCAGAACTTTGGTATGATTCCTTAGAAGTAAATTATTAAAAAGTAAAAACCTATTTTCAAAATCCAATTAAACAGCTATGTTTGCTGAAACACAAACTTATTACTATGACCTGCTTTTATAAAAAACTTGCTTTTATTGTTTTGTTGGCTTTCGTTACGTTGTCTTGTAAAAAAGATGATGAAGGAGCGTTTCAAGAGAGTATTGCAGAAAACCGCAAAGCATTAGGGACCTCTGCAGAAGATCTTTTAAGTGATGACACCTATAAAAGTATGACGATAGAGCTAGTATATTCTCCGGCATACAAGCCTACAAAAGAAACACTAGATGCTTTTAGCTCTTTTATACATAGTCGCATTAACAAACCCGATGGTGTTGTTTTTATTGAAACTGTTATTTCAGACCAAAACGGACCGTTTTCTATTTCTCAAATTAGAACTATAGAAACCGAACAAAGAACAAGATACACCGTTGGTGACGACATTGCAGTTTATATTTACTTTGCTAGCGGAAACGCTAATAGTGACACAAGCACTTCCGTGACAATAGGAACAGCTTACCAAAACACCTCTATTGTTATTTATGAAAAAACCTTACAAGAAATAACCAATAATATACAGGATGTGCTAACACGCCTTGAAGCTACTACGTTACACCATGAGTTTGGCCATCTTTTTGGCTTGGTGAACATTCAAAATGACGACATTCATCCTGGTAATGAGCATGAAGATTTAGACCATCAAAAACACTGTATTATTGAGGATTGCTTGATGTATTTTGAATCTCAAACCGTTAAACGTGACCAACTATCTAAAAACATTGAACGGTTAAAAGGATTTCAAAACATTCCAGTATTTGATCCTGATTTTTGCATACAAGACTTGCAAGTAAAAGGGGGTATTTAAAAACAGTCTTATTTTTTGTCACGCTTGTAATCAAACACTTTTACTCCATTAATAAACGTTGCCAATGTTTTTACAGAAGGAATACTATCTTCATTAATTTTCATGATATCCTTTTCTAGGACCGTGAAATCAGCAAATTTACCTGCTTCAATACTTCCCTTTTCAGCGTCTTCAAAATTAGCATATGCGGCCCAAATAGTCATTCCTTTTAATGTTTCGGTTCTGCTTAAGGCTTCTTCTTTTCTAAAACCAGCTACTGGGTATTGTTTTAAATCTTTACGTGCAACTGCAGCATAAAACGTATGCATTGGATTCACTCCTTCTACCGGGAAGTCTGTACCTAAAGCTACTATTCCTGCATTTTTAAGCAATGTTTTATACGCATAGGCACCTTTAATTCTTTGTCTACCAAGCCTATCTTGTGCCCAATACATATCACTAGTGGCGTGCGTAGGTTGTATGGATGGAATAATATTTTTAGAAAAATGTGTGAAGTCTGTTGCCGAAAGCACTTGCGCATGTTCGATACGCCAACGTTTATCATTCTTACCTTCTAAGGCTTTTTGATACACCCTAATCACTGCAGTATTAGCAGAGTCACCAATGGCATGGGTATTCATCTGGAAGCCAGCCGCAGCAATTCTAGAGGCCAAGCGCTCTAATGTAGGAGCATCAGTAATCATGGCGCCAAAATGGTTGTGGTCATCACTATAGGGGTCACGTAGCGCAGCTCCCCTGCTTCCCAAAGCACCATCTGCATATACTTTTACAGAGCGTACGTTAAGCCTATCAGTCTTTATTATACCTTTTGGCAAGAAATAATCTAGTGCTGCAGGAGTGTTGCTTATCATAGCATATACTCGCAACGACAATTCGCCAGCAGACTGTAATTCTTGAATAGCTGTAATAACCTCAATAGATAACCCCGCATCATCTAGGGTTGTAAGTCCATAAGATAAACAAACTTGCTCTGCTTCTTTTAGTGTCTTTTTAATGGTTTCTGTAGTGGGTTTTGGCACAGTTTCATATACCAAGCTCATAGGAGTGTCTATGAGTAGCCCAGTTAATTTTCCGTCTTTTAACACTACTGTTCCACCTGCAACTTTGGTAGCTGAGGTAATTCCTGCTAATGCGAGCGCTTTAGTATTGGCTACCATGGCATGTCCATCTATTCTGGTAAGTGCTACTGGTGTTTCTGGAAACAACACATCTAACATTTCATTGTTTGGAAATACTTGTAGCTCCCAATCATTTTGATCCCAACCACGCCCTAGTATAAAATCAAGTTGTTTTTCTTCTTGAAATGCTACTGTCTTTTCTAACACCTCTTTAAAACTTGTAGTCCCAACCAAATCAAGATGCTGCATAGTCACCCCAAGATTGTACAAATGAGCATGAGCATCTATAAGACCTGGCACAATGGTTTTACCTTTTGCATTATAACTAGTGGTGCTATTATATTTCAACTCTAGTTCAGGCTTTTTTCCTACTTCAAGAATCTTACCATCTTTAACCACAAAGGCAGCTGCCACATCAAAGGTTTCGTTAACGGTATAAATCGTGGCATTTTTAACCAACAAATCTGCAGGGAGTTTTTCATCCAAGCAAGCAGTTAACAAGAAAACAAGACAAAGACAACTAAGAAATTTCATAGGTAAAATGCTTTAAAGTAAAAATAAAGAATGTTTTATGGATAGACTACTTTAATTAGAAAACAAAAAAAACCAAAACTTCATCGAAACAACGTTTTGGTTTTTAGGTAGTATTTATGTGGAGAAACTATTGTACAATCAATTTTTTTGTAAGCGTATCATTTATTTTTAGAAAATAGACCCCTTGCCTTAACTGTGACACATCTATAGTCATCAAATCACTTGTTTCTTGTGTTTCAAATAACAACTTTCCTGCAATATCAAAAACTTCAATTTTAAACACATCTTGATTTGGAGCTTTAATGGTAACTGTATCTGAAGCTGGGTTAGGGTAAACAACAACATTCAGAGTATTAACACTTGGTGTTGCGAGCGAACTATCTCTAATAAGCAACATTCCAGGCACAAAGTTTTGGTCTGAATATCGTAAGGTAGTTACTAATAAGGTACCGCTTTCAAAATATGGGTACACATTCCAAGCACCATTATACCCGGCAGTATCACTTGAAGGATACACATCAAAGAAACCCACCTCTTCAAAATTTTGATTTTCAATATTGCTAATATCTATCATTCTTATACCTGCAGTATAATTTGCTAGGTAATAAACATTGTCTTTAACATACCCATTATGATCTGTAGCTGCAGTAGGTCCATCATATTCAAAATGTAATTGCGGGTTGTCTAGGTCTTCAAAGTCAAACACAATACTTCGGGTATTAAAACCAAAATTAATTTCATCGATTTCATCCCCTAAAATAAAATAACGGTGGTCTTCTGTAAACCAACCTTGGTGGGTATAGACCGTGTTAGAATAGGTTACATTAGCTATAGATTGAGGGTTAGATTTGTCTGTAATATCTACAATAGAAATAAACGAGGTGTTACTTCCAATATAGATTTCCTTTCCTATATAGTCTGTATCTGGGCCATTATATGTAATTACCTGCCCATCGTGACTGTATGAATCTGTAGAGAAGCCACCTGCAGCAGTTGGATTTAATGGGTTTGAAATATCAACAAAGTGAGGGCCTCCATTATAGGTTGACGTTCCAACACCGTAGGCATATCCAGAATTTTCATTAATCACCACATTGTGTGCATTTCCAAAACCACTGTAATGCGCATCTTCTGTAAAGTCTAAAGGTGGATTAGCAACGTCCCGCAATCGTGTTAAATCAAAAACTTGCATTCCATGACCAGAAGCTTCACTTACTATAAAGGCATAATTGCCATATGTTTTTATATCTCTCCAAAGACTTGCAACGGTATGTGTATCTAACCTACCTAGGTAAATAGGATTCACAGGATCATCAATATTTAAAAAAGCAGTACCATCATCCAAACCTATCAATGCATATTCTGAGCCAGTTTCTGGATCTGTCCATCCCCAAGAATCATTCGCATTGTCTGAACCAAACGCTGAGGCAGTTGTTTCAGAAAGAAGGTCATATCCATTACATGGATACGCGCCTGCCATTCCATTTTCGCAGGGTGTTTGCCCAAATGAAACCGAGATAACAAATAATAAAAAGAAATGTACATTTTTTTTCATACCAGTGGTTTTTGTTTCAAAGCAATATGGCTATATTTTTATCAAAAACCTACATTATATACTCATAAAAATATCACATAGCAACACCAACTATTTGAACATATGAGGTATTGCAAAAAACAACAGTGTCATTATACCTAAGAAATGACTTAATATATAATTAGAACCAATTAAATTTATAAGAAGCGCCACCCATTATTTGGATGCCTTGAACGGGATAGTTGTACCACTTCTGGTACCCATCTCCAAGTAGGTTATTTCCTTTAACAAAAACAGACAAGCGTTCTGTTATTTGGTAGCCTACGTTGACGTTAGCATCTAAATATCCTTCCAATGTCACTAAAGAATCTTCAGCGCCTAACACCAGGTTGCTATTTTCATCGGAACGTTCGCCTACATAGAAGAGAGAAAAACCTCCATACAAAGATGTTGTAATATTGAACGTACTAAACATACTAGCCTGCAGTGTCGGTAAATTCCAAGCTTCTCCTTGATTTTCTGTACTATAGGTGCTAAATGTTGCATTTACACCTATAGAGAGGTACTTAGAAATGACTGTCGCTAACTCCCCAAAAACTCCTAATGTCTTGACAGTATCATACACCAGTCCAAAAGAATTTCCGAAACTGTAGCCCTCTGTATTCAATACATTACTGTACAGATTTGATTTAAATAATGCTTTGTCTTTTTCGTTGGTATATCCTGCTCTTACATTATAAGCAAGTGACTTGGTGAGCTTTCCTTTTACACCTGCAAATACATCATATGTTTTACTTGTTGGATTCATATCTAAGGTTGGAGATACAAATGGGTTCACCTCTTTGCTGCCATAAAAACTATTTTGCATTAGTCCTCCTTCAATACCTCCATACGCAATAAACAAGTCTCCAACGAGCCTATAACTTGCGGATAGATTTGGGTAGATATACACATCTGTCTCGTTGGCTTCTCCATCCATACCAAGATACGCTGTGACCCCTAATTTTAAAGAAAGGTCATCTGTAACAACAGAAATAGAAGGCAATACCCCAACGTTAAACTGGGTGTACTTCTTAGCCCCTGCTATGAATAGATCTTCAAAAAAACTTCCCGAAATATAATCAACCGCTAGGGCTATATTTAAATTATACTCATTCAAAGGAACTGAAAATTTTGGCAGTGCTAAAATATTAAATTCTGAAGAATTGTAACTATCTCCTAAGTACCTAAAATGGATAGCAGCACTCTCAAAAAAAGAATCTTCCATCGCTATGCTAGCTCCCAATGTAGCCGAAACATAATGTTGAGAAACGTCTAAATCATCAAAGAAACTATCTGGATTAAAATTAAAAAAATCATTAATACCGTACCAATTGTATTTTTGATGTTGAACCCCAAAATTCAATGCATAGCTAGCGTTCCTCTGCCTACTTGAATAGTTAAGATCTAATTGGCTGTCTAAATAATCACTTTGGGTACGTGCACCCGCTATACTCCCAAGAGATGAATTGTGCTTAAAAGACATTCCTACATCATCTGTTTTACTTAGCGTAACGGTACTATAAAAAGCCCCCAATACAGAAGTGTAATTTCCAAGGCCTAGGGTAGCATAATTGTCATACGCTTTGGTTTTTTTAGCCTTTTCTACTGATGTGGCACTTCCTTTTGCAGGTGTAAATGTAGAAGCCACTGGAACAGAAAAAATGCCGTATTGCATTTCTTTCTTTTGGCTACTTATAGAATCATTTAACAAAGGGCTTTCTTTTACTTTAAAAGCATCACTAATTGTTGGACTGTAAGGTTTTACAACATTTACGACCTCAGTGTCTAAGGTGTCATCTTCTTGTGCAGCTAGATGTGGTGCAATAAAAACCAGCAAGGCTACCAGGCAAAAAGAGCGAGGTATTATTGTATTAGAGGTGTTTGAAATGGGTCTTACAAACATAAAGAATGGGTTATATAGATGAATTAATTTGTATGGTTATATTTAATTTCCTTCTGGAGTTTCTATAGATGAATTTGTTTTAGATTCGGCAGTTTTAATAATCAATAGTGCATCTTGAGCTTCTTTTATAAGAGCAGGGTAGTCTTCAAAATTGACCACAACACTTTCTAAAATATAGGTAGCTTGATACGCATCGCCTAGTTCTTTAAAATTATCTGCCATCACCAACAAGCCTTTGGCGCCATATAATGTGTAGGCAGAATATTCTTTAGCTAGTCTTTGCACCATAATATTTGAATTGATAAAATCTCCTCGTTTATTTTTAAAATAGGCTTCATAGTACAAGGCCTCTGCTGCCAATTGTCCTGTGGCAATTTTTGACACTTCTGCGTAGGCAATTTCTGCCTTCCCGGTATCTCCAGTTTTAATAGCCGAGCGAGCAATGATAACTTGTGCATCACTTTTAATGGCGGAATCAACTTTAATGTTTTGCAATACCTTTTCTGCATACACAACGGCTGTTGTATATTGTTTCAACTCATAGCTAGCCTTCATGAGATTTGTTTGTGCAAAAATGAGGTTCTGTGGAAAATCTGCTTCGGTTTCCAAACGCGCTAAAAATTGTACTGCGTTTTTGTAGTCTTTATCACTAAGGTACACCTCAGATAAACGCGCTAAAGCTTGCTCTGTAAACTCATTTCGCTCTTTCTCAATTACATAGGTATAGTGTAGAATGGTTGCTGCCATTTCGGCTTTGCCAAAATAAAGCTGTCCTAGATAAAAATGAGCTTGGATGGCGTGAACACCGTGGCTA
>JBLHII010000074.1:0-8439 GCA_047616265.1 Minisyncoccia bacterium | reverse complement strand
CTTTCATATACTTGTCTCCGGTCTTGATGTCTTGCAGTAATTGGTCAATAGCAGTGCTTAAATCTACACGCTGTTCTAGCAATATATTTAATTTTGTTTGGCATCCATCACGGTGTTCTTGAGAAGCATTTGATCGTGTTGCTTCTTCATGCATGTGGTATACTTTTAAGGCTAATATAGAGAGCCTGTCTACACCCCAAGCCGGGCTTTCTGTATTAATTGTAGCATGTGCTTTTGTTGCAACCCCTTTGTTATCCTCCAAGAAGTAACTATCTATGTACTCTACCATATCGGTGCGATCTTGATTACTTGCATCGATTTGACGTTTTAATGTCAATGCAGCTACAGGGTCAATTTGCGGATCACGAATGATGTCTTCATAATGCCATTGAACGGTATCAATCCAGCATTTACGATATAATAAGTGCTCTAATAAATGAGTCTCTTTAGTATAGCTATTGGTAAAAGGTTGGTCTACCATGTTTATGGTGTGATAGGTATCTATCACTTCTTTAAAAACGGTGTTGGCAATCTCGCTGAAATTCATGGTGATTGGGGTATGAAGTATTAGTATTTACCGTACAAATATATCATATTTTTTTCATAGCAGGTGCGCAATTATACGGGGTTTTACCAGACGCAATTTAATGGAGTTACATCAGTCGTAAAACAGCCAAGAGGAGGACTAAGATCACTAAACTCCATACGAATAGGTCATTAAAGATACGACGCCTTTTACTCAACCCAGACTCAATATAATTTGAAGTAATAGCTGCTATAGGGGCAAAAAGGAAAAACAACTCACTCCCATTTTTGCTTGAGTTCGCCAAAACAATACCTAAGCTAATCACGGTAATGAGCAACATGGTAATGGCAGATGGCTTTTCTTTTTTAGACAAAGACGTTAGGCTAATTAAACGAGCACCTCCCATCCAGAGTAACAGCAAAAGAAATAACGTTGTTGGAATTAGAAATTCTGTTGTTGTGTAGATGCTAATGTCAAAATCTCTTGCTGGAAACCACTCATAGAGCCACGCATAAGAATCTGCAACAAGTAGTTGGCAGGTAATTGCTAGTGTTGTGATGCCTAAAAACCCAATGATTGGAATACATAAGTACTTTAAAGTAACGCTGGTTTTATTAACGATAGCTGGGTATAAGACAATAAAAAATAAAATAGCCCATCCATAACAAAAGGATGCCAATGTGATGTACATGGTAGCATCAAATATTTTTTTCTCTGTATTTTTTTCGGTGGTCAAACTCAATATTCTTCTAGTCGCAAGCAATACGAAGATATTCGCAAGAATAAGTCGTGGCGAGGCGTAAACTTGAGGGACTAATAGGGTGAAAAGAACAAAAAACAGGATCGCAAAGGTGTTGTTTTTAGTGACATTATTCTTTCTAATGATAAAGTCTAACAATAAAACAGCAAATACCATTAAAAAAATAGTCCCCACATGAATAGGCAAAGAACCAAGGCTTAGCCTCACTTCTTGTGCCATTAGAACCCCAAAAAAGTAGCCCATTACAATGGCAATACTTAGTAGTATATAATTTATGGGCTTAGATTTACCGAAAAAGCTTGTGAGCATATGGGGTATTTTATACTTTTGCGTTTTAAATATAAAGATATGGCTTTAAGAGATATTTTCTACGCAATTCAGGAGTTTACAGAAGAAGTTTTATTCGCTCCTTTTAATGCATTACGAGCATTAGAGCTTGAAGATTGGACCGCAGCAAACGGTATGAATTGGTTCTTTATGTTAATTGGTGCTGTAGCTTTTATATACTGGATGCTTCAATTAAAGAAATTTAACGATAACAATGAAGAAGACACCTCTTCTACATCACACTCCTATTTAGGAGGAGACAATTAATTCTCCAAGGCTTTTTTATAAATCAAAACCAATATCGGTTCTGAAATTCATCCTGTCAAAAGATAGTTTTGCTATGCTTTGGTAGGATTTTTTTATGGCTTTTTTGTAGTCTGCATCCATAGAGGTAACAGCGATAACTCTGCCACCATTAGTAACCACAGTATTTTGTTTTAAGGCAGTTCCTGCATGAAAAATAATTGACTCTGAAACATCCTCAATACCGGTTATTGTTTTCCCTTTTTCATAAGCCTCTGGATACCCACCCGAGACAACCATAACTGCAGCAGCGGCCCTTGTGTCTATTTCAAAATGCAATGTATCTAAATGTTGTTTATAGGTTGCTTCTAGCACAGCCACTAAATCTGTTTTAATTCTCGGCAAGACCACCTCGGTTTCTGGATCCCCCATACGCACATTGTATTCTATCACAAAAGGCTCGTCACCCACTTTTATCAAACCTATAAAAACAAATCCTTTGTAGTCTATATTTTCTTTCTGCAAGCCCTCAACGGTTGGCCTTATAATGCGCTGTTCAATTTTCTGCATGAGTACATCATCTACAAAAGGAACTGGAGAAATAGCTCCCATACCGCCTGTGTTTAAGCCTTTATCTCCTTCGCCAATGCGCTTGTAATCTTTAGCTGTAGGCAATACTTTATAGTTTTTTCCGTCGGTGAGCACAAAAACACTTAGTTCTATCCCATCCAAAAACTCTTCAATGACAACCGTGTTACTGGCTTCGCCAAATTGCCCCGCCAACATTTCTTCCAAAGAGGCTTTAGCTTCTTCAAGATCTTGAATAATTAAAACACCTTTTCCGGCAGCTAGGCCGTCTGCTTTTAGTACATAGGGCGCTTTTAGAGTTTCTAGAAATTGTTTCCCTGCGTCTAATGTTTCCCCAGTAAAACTTGCATACCCTGCTGTTGGAATGCTATGCGTCATCATAAATTCTTTGGCGCGTTGTTTACTTCCTTCTAGCAAAGCTCCTTTTTGTGAGGGACCAATAATTTGCACTTCTTTTAAGCTAGGTGTTGCTGCAAAATAATTTACAATACCAAGTACAAGGGGGTCTTCTGGCCCTACAACCACCATGTTAATGTTATTGTCTACCACACATTGTTCTATGGCTACAAAATCTGTTACAGAGAGGTTGATGTTTGTTGCAATGGCAGCAGTTCCTGCATTTCCAGGAGCAACAAAAAGATTTTTACAACGCTCACTTTTTGCTAATTGATAGGCAAAAGTGTGTTCGCGACCTCCAGATCCTAAGACTAATATATTCATGAAATTTGGTTTTTATGCATCGCAAAAATAGGCTCTTTTTTAGGGCTTAGCAATACATCTTTTGTTTTTCTATAGGGTTTTATTCTATACTATTTTAGAAGAAACAGAAAGACAGCCTATTTTTTTTTAGAAAAATCAAATCGATATACGGCTTCAAGTTTTGCAAAAGGAGCACCACTAAAACCCGGGTTAAGGCGAGTTCTTTCTCCTCCAATATCAAAGAACCCTACAATACGTACGTCTATATTATCCCCTTCCTCGTAAGCCCCACCAGAGAATGTAGCATAGCCAAATTTTCCGCGCAGCAATATACTATTGTTAAACACGCTATATTGAAGATACGTACTAAACTCCAAAGAGGCATACCCAATGTAGTAATCTGGAGTGTTGTTTTGGTGTATATCATAACTACGCCCAATACCATAGTAATTAATCCCGAAGGTTGTTGTAGGGTTCATTTTGTAGTTAACATCTGCTGTTACGGGAAGGGTAAGGTCTAATTCTAGTTTTTGATCAACGCTTTTGTAGTACAAACCAAAAATAGGAACGGCAACAATTCCATACGTTTGTTGTATAACGACTGCGCCAAACTTATAACTTAGACGTTCATTTTTTTTATATTTAAAGAGCGAGAACCCTCCCCAAAAAAAATCACCCACTGAAACATCTTTGTAGTCTGAAGAGAATTTTGGCAAAAAAATGAGGGCGCCAGTCCATTTTTCATTTAGGGACCTATTAATTCCAATTTTTAGCGTGGTGCTATAGAGTGTTGTATTTTGAGATTGCAGAGGCGAGTACAATTCTTCTAAAGGAAACAAAGAAAGTGAATTTTGACTGTAAAGAAACCCCGTGATTATCGTATTTTTTTCATCAACTTGGAAAGGAATGGTAAGATCTGCCTCTATAGATTCTATATTGGTACTTTGCGCTGTGTTTTCATAGCGGTGATTATAGTTCTCAATATAGCTTATTTTAAAAAGATCAATATAGTCTTGTGCACTGCAAACACTGCATAACACTAGTACTAAGAAGGTTGATTTTTTCAATAGATTAATTTTTGTATAAAGATATAAAAATACTTGACAATCTTTTTTAACCCATAGCAATAAGATGTAATTATAGATATTTCTCTGTGAGAGAATCCATTTATTTTTTAGTTAAAATTGATTAAATTTGAAGGCTTAACAATTCATAGTTTTACTAACAAGTTTCCTGTTTGTGTGGAAACTTAATCACTCGCTACCGCGATTTTGCAAGATGAGTATAAAATTTAAAGAATATAAGGGCTTAGATCTCCCAAAACTAGGAGAAGAAATTCTCGATTTCTGGAAAGAAGAACAAATTTTTGAGGAAAGTATTGCTATTCGCGAGGGCGCTAAGCCGTTCGTGTTTTTTGAAGGGCCTCCTTCTGCAAATGGGTTGCCTGGGATACACCACGTAATGGCTCGTGCAATCAAAGATATTTTTTGTCGTTACAAAACCCAAAAAGGATTTAAGGTAGATCGTAAAGCGGGTTGGGACACTCATGGATTGCCTATTGAATTGGGTGTAGAAAAAGAACTAGGAATTACCAAAGAAGATATTGGAAATAAAATTTCAGTAGAAGCCTATAATCAAGCCTGTCGTAAAGCGGTTATGAAGTACACAGATGTGTGGAACAAAGTAACCGAAAGTTACGGGTATTGGGTAGATATGGAAGATCCTTACGTTACCTATAAGTCAAAATACATGGAAACTGTATGGTGGCTATTAAAGCAGATTTACAATAAAGATTTATTATATAAAGGGTATACCATTCAGCCCTATTCGCCAAAAGCAGGAACTGGCTTAAGCAGCCATGAGTTAAATCAGCCAGGCACCTATCAAGACGTTACAGACACAACGGTAGTGGCTCAGTTTAAAGCCATAGAAAGCTCATTGCCAGAATTTCTAAAACCCTTTGATAACCTACATTTTATTGCATGGACGACCACACCCTGGACACTACCAAGTAATACAGCACTAACGGTTGGCGCTAAGATTGATTATGTAGTAGTTTCTACCTATAACCAGTATACATTTGAACCTGTTCACGTGATCCTTGCAGAGAATTTGGTAGGGAAACAATTTGCAGGAAAATATGAGCAAACCCAAGATATTGCTGTGATTTCTGGCTACACCAAAGAAGATAAGAAAATTCCATTTTTAATAGCGGCAGCATGTAAAGGAGCAGACCTGCTCGAGTGCAGGTATGAGCAATTACTTGACTACGCAACTCCTGATGCAGGAGCAGAAAATGCCTTTAGGGTTATTCCTGGAGATTTTGTAACCACAGAAGATGGTACTGGTATTGTACATACCGCACCTACTTTTGGTGCAGATGATGCTATGGTTGCAAAACAAGCAGTTCCTGAAATACCACCAATGTTGGTAAAAGACGGCCATGATAATTTAGTACCATTGGTAAACCTGCAAGGAAAGTTTAGACAAGAAATGCGAGAATTTGCTGGGAAGTATGTAAAAAACGAATATTATAGCGATGGCGAAGCTCCAGAAAAATCGGTTGATGTAGAACTTGCCATTAAGTTAAAAATTGAGAACAAGGCTTTTAAAGTAGAGAAGTATGTGCACAGTTACCCTAACTGCTGGCGCACAGACAAACCTATTTTGTATTACCCATTAGACTCTTGGTTCATTAAAGTGACTAATTTTAAAGACCGCATGCATGCGTTAAATAAAACCATAAACTGGAAGCCAAAGGCAACAGGAGAAGGGCGTTTTGGAAACTGGTTAGCCAATGCCAACGACTGGAATTTATCGCGATCTCGTTATTGGGGAATCCCCTTGCCACTATGGCGTACAGAAGATGGTACAGAAGAAATAATTGTTGGTAGTATAGAGGAGCTTAAAGCTGAAATGTTAAAAGCCGTCACCGCAGGCGTTCTAGAAAGGGATATTTATGAAGATTTTGTAGTGGGTGATTTTTCTGAAGAAAATTACAACAAAGTAGATCTTCACAAAAATATTGTAGATAAAATCACATTGGTTTCTGCTAGTGGAAAACCAATGCAGCGAGAAGCAGACTTAATTGATGTTTGGTTTGACTCTGGAAGCATGCCTTATGCCCAATGGCATTACCCATTTGAAAACAAAGAAAAAGTAGAAGAAACATGGCGTAAAGCAGATTTTATTGCAGAAGGCGTAGATCAAACCCGAGGATGGTTTTACACCTTACACGCTATTGCTACCATGATTTTTGATGATGTAGCCTATAAAAATGTAGTGAGTAATGGTTTGGTACTAGACAAAAACGGACAAAAAATGTCTAAGCGTCTAGGAAATGCTACAGACCCATTCGAAACCTTAAAAAAATATGGCCCAGATGCAACACGCTGGTACATGATAAGCAATGCGAACCCCTGGGATAACCTTAAGTTTGATATCGATGGTATTGGTGAAGTGCGCAACAAGTTTTTTGGCACTCTGTACAATACCTACAACTTCTTTGCATTGTATGCGAACTTAGATGGCTTTACCTATAGTGAGCCAGACATTGCCTCAGAAAAGCGTCCAGAGATTGATCGCTGGGTATTAAGTGAGCTTAATACGCTTATTACAACCGTAGATGAGGCATTTACAAGCTATGAACCTACCAAGGCAGCAAGAGCCATACAAAATTTTGTAGGTGAAAACTTGAGTAATTGGTTTGTTCGTTTGAGCAGAAGACGTTACTGGAAAGGGAGCTACGCAGAAGATAAGATTTCTGCCTATCAGACCCTATACACTTGTTTAGAGACTGTCGCTAAACTGGGCGCGCCAATAGCCCCTTTCTTTATGGATAGGTTGTATAAAGATTTAGTTGCAGTTGTGGCAAAAGAGGAGGCCAAAAACTCAGTGCATTTAACTGATTTTCCTTTAGCAGACCCTTCTTTAATTGATAGTGCTTTGGAAGCTAGAATGCAAAAAGCACAAACCATATCTTCTTTGGTTTTATCATTAAGACAACGAGAGAAAATCAAAGTACGTCAACCATTACAAAAAATAATGGTGCCTGTTTTAGACGACATGGCTAGAAGAGAAATTGAAGCCGTTAGTAATTTAATTAAGAGTGAGGTAAATGTAAAGGAGATTGAACTTATTGACGAAGGTTCTGGGATATTGGTAAAGCAAATTAAGCCTGACTTTAAAAAACTAGGGCCTCGCTTTGGGAAAGATATGAAGGCGGTAGCATCTGTTATTCAGCAGTTCGGTCAAGAAGAGATTAATTTGTTAGAAAAAGAAGGCGAGATGCCTATTCAAATTTCAGAAAAAAGCACTACATTGACCTTGGATGATGTAATTATTAGTTCTCAAGATATTGAAGGGTGGTTGGTTGCCAACAGCGATGGAATTACTGTCGCTTTGGATGTAACAATCTCTGAAACACTAAAAAATGAAGGAATAGCAAGGGAGCTCGTTAATCGTATTCAAAACTTGCGGAAAGATTCTGGTTTTGAAGTTACCGATAGAATCCACGTAAGCTTATTGGCTTCTGAAATATTAGAAACCGCCGTGCTGCAAAATTTAAAATATATTAAAGAAGAAACATTAACAGATACCCTTCAGTTTGAAGTAGAAATGGAATATGGCACCGAAATTTCGTTTGACGGTATTGAAACAAAATTGAATATTAACAAATAAACCAAATCCTTATGGCAGCAAATGTTAAACATAGATATAATGATGCAGAATTAGAAGAATTCAGAGCGCTTATTAAACAAAAAATTACAGCAGCCCAAGAACAATTAGAGCTCATGAAAAGTGCCTATAGAAATGACAGTAATAATGGGACAGATGACACCTCACCAACATTTAAAGCCTTTGATGAAGGTAGTGAGGTCATGAGTAAAGAAACTTCGTCTCAACTAGCAATTCGTCAAGAAAAATTTATTCGTGACCTTAAAAATGCGTTGATTCGTATTGAAAATAAAACCTTTGGTATTTGTCGCGTCACCAAAAAACTGATCAATCCAGAGCGCTTAAAGTTAGTTCCGCATGCTACCTTAAGTATTGAAGCAAAGAACATGCAGTAATACCGCACATCCTTTATTATTCAAAAAAGACTTTACGATGCGTAAGGTCTTTTTTGTTTTTTAAGGATGCCTTAAAGGGCCGTATAGCTCCTTCTCTCTTTTAGCCATCTCTAGTGTAATGGGTCAAATAATAATGTTATTTTTGTTGCCGTTATAAAACAACTATGACCTTAAAAAAATCCATACTTCTCATTATTTTGATCTTATTGATTGATCAAATTTCA
>JBLHII010000073.1:0-8497 GCA_047616265.1 Minisyncoccia bacterium | reverse complement strand
CATAGATTGTTTTATTAGTTTTAATGCCTTCATAAACTTAGAAGGATCCAAAGCAGGAACTAACTCAAAAGATAACATTCCAGAATATCCTTTCATTTGCTTTTTAGCTAATGCATAGTCTGGATGGGTTTTTAAACCTGGATAATAGACTCGAGCTACTAAGTCATGGTTCTCCAGCCATTTTGCCATTTTTTTAGCATTTCGGTTTTGAGCCTTTACGCGCAACGCCATGGTTTTTAAACTTCGTTCCAACAACCAAACGGTGTAATCACTTAGACTACCCCCTATGTTTTTTGAAATATTCCAGATAATATCCATATGCTTTTTGGAAGCTGCAACAGCTCCTGCACAAATATCACTATGACCACCCATATACTTTGTGGCACTGTGAATCATGATGTCAATGCCAAAATCTACAGGTGTTTGATTTATCGGAGAAGCAAAGGTATTATCTACCATAGAAACCAAACCGTGTTGCTTCGATAAGCGAGCAATCATTTCTAAATCGGTAATTTTCATTAACGGATTACTCGGTGTTTCTATGTAGATCACTTTGGTATTTCCCTGAATGGCATTCTTAAAATTTTCTTCCGTAAAACCATCAGCAAAGGTATACTCAATACCAAATTTATGAAATTCTTCTACTACAAAATTATAGGTTCCTCCGTACAAGGTTTGAGGCAAAACAACGTGGTCTCCTTGACGTAAAAAAGCCAACAAAGAGTGACTTACAGCAGCCATACCACTACTAAATATCATTCCTTCAGCAGTTTTTTCTAAGGCGGCAATCTTCTTTCCTAAGCCTTCCTGATTAGGGGTGTTGAAATAACGCGGGTATCGTTTTACATCAACGCCGTCATATTGATATGAGCTTGACATAAACAATGGAGAAATAGCACCTTGAAACTGAGTGTCTTTAACCTCCCCAACATGGGTGCAAATAGTATTGACGCCTTGGTTCTTTCTTTTCATAAATCAAAAAAAATTTAAGGACTAAGGTATCAAAACCTTTCTAGGTTTGCTATATTTATAACATGAAATTATTGTTAAAAAACATTGCCACACTGCTTCAAATTAGACCCAACACTACGCGAAAAGTAAGTGGTTCAGAGATGAAAGAGCTTCCCGCACTAAAAGATGCTTGGTTATTGATAGAAGATGATGTCATTCATAGCTTCGGAACAATGCGTGAAATCCCTGTCTTTAACGGTGCTAAAACCATAGATTGCTCTGGTAAAATCGTATTGCCTTCTTGGTGTGATAGCCACACCCACTTAGTGTATGCTGGCAATAGAGAACAAGAGTTTGTAGACAGGATTAACGGGCTAAGCTATCAAGAAATTGCGGCTAATGGAGGTGGTATCGTAAACAGCGCAAAAAAACTACAAGCTACCTCTGAAGCCGAGTTATTTGCCCAATCAGAAAAGAGATTACAAGAAGTTATTCAACTAGGAACAGGCGCTATAGAAATAAAAAGTGGCTATGGCCTTACCACAGAAGCAGAAATTAAAATGCTCCGCGTTGCCAAACAACTAGGAGCAAAATACAATATTGCTGTAAAAACCACTTTTCTAGGAGCTCATGCTATACCACCAGAATATAAAGGCAATAAAGAGGGTTATCTGGATCTCGTTTGTGGCGAAATGATAGAGAAAATCACTCAAGAAAACTTGGCAGACTATGTAGATATATTTTGTGAAGAAGGCTATTTTTCTGTTGCAGACACTCACAGAGTACTTGAGGCTGGAAAGAAGTACGGCCTTATTCCTAAAACACATGTAAATCAATTTACAGCCATAGGTGGAGTTGCAGCAAGTGTGCACCACGGCGCACTTAGTGTAGATCACCTAGAAGTCCTTACAGAAGAAGATATTGCTGCACTAAAAGAAGGAGACACAATGCCCGTAGCATTGCCATCGTGTTCTTACTTTTTAAGCATACCGTACACGCCAGGCAGACAAATTATTGATGCCGGTTTAGCCCTTGCTCTAGCAACAGATTACAACCCAGGATCAACCCCAAGTGGAAACATGAATTTTGTCGTAGCTACTGCCTGTATAAAAATGAAACTAACCCCCGAAGAAGCGATCAACGCAGCTACAATTAATGGCGCATACGCCATGGGTCTAAGCCAAACGCATGGAAGTATTACGAAAGGCAAGAAAGCCAACTTGATAATTACAAAAGAAGTTCCAAGTTATGGATATTTACCTTATGCCTTCGGAAGCAACAGCATAGACAAAGTCATCTTAAATGGCGAAATTGTATGAGCATGAAATTTTACACGAGAGAAGACTTAAAAAAACATACCAGCTGGCGTTGGGGAGAAGAAAAGTTTGGAGATTTAGTAGGCGTGGTGAACTCCTGGGAGGCCCTAAAAAAAAGTAAAGCTACTTATGTTTTACTTGGTATTCCAGAAGATGTAGGTGTGCGTGCAAATCAGGGCAGACCTGGCACCGTAAATGCCTGGAAGAGCTGTCTGTCTGCTCTTTGTAACATTCAAAACAACAACTATACAAACCCAAGTAATACGGTTATCTTGGGTGAAATAGTGTGTACATCCCAACAAGAAAGTGCCATGTCACTGGATAGAGAAGATCCTTTTTACCCAACTAAAATGGGCAGCCTTGTCAAAGAAATTGATGAAAAAGTAAGTTCGGTAATTGCTCAAATTATTTTAGCAAATAAGATTCCAGTTATAATTGGAGGTGGACACAATAACAGCTTCGGAAATATTAAAGGAACAGCAACTGCTTTAGGCGCTCCAATACATTGCATTAACTTAGATGCACATACAGACTTTAGACCTCTGGAGCATAGACATAGTGGTAATGGCTTTAGCTTCGCCATGGAAGAAGGGTACCTTGACAAGTATTACATCTTGGGCTTACATAAAAATTATACTGCAGGAGCTGTGTTTAAAAAAATGCATGCAAAAAAGAAAAATATAAAGTATTCGTTTTTTGAAGATTTCATACAAGGAACTCCTTTTACAGAAATGTTAGGCGAAGCGAAAATATTTTGCACCCTCAAGCCCTTTGGTCTTGAGCTAGACATGGATGCTATTAAAGAAATGGGAAGCAGCGCTATAAGCCCGAGCGGCTTTACACTAGAACAGGCAAGGCAGTATGTGTCTTATTTTTCAAGGTTAAAAAACTGCAAGTATATCCATATTTGTGAAGCAGCACCAAAATATGAGTTACATCATAACCAGGTTGCTAAAGCACTTTCGTATCTGGTAAGTGATGTTATTTCTAAAGCATAAAAAAAGCTGCATGTTTTAAACATGCAGCTTTACTATTTTTAAAAAATACTACGCTTTTACTGTGTACATTTTATCTCTTTGTTCTTTAATTTTTGGGTCATTCATATACTCATCAAAAGACATGTAGCGATCTATTACTCCGTTAGGTGTTAATTCTACAACTCGTGTACCAACAGTTTGGGCAAACTCGTGATCATGAGTAGTTAACATAACGGTACCCTTAAAGTTTGTAAGTGAGTTATTAAATGCTGTAATAGATTCTAAATCTAAATGATTGGTTGGCTCATCCAACATCAATACATTAGCACGCGTCATCATCATTCTACTCAACATACAACGCACTTTTTCACCTCCAGAAAGCACATTACATTTCTTTAAGGCTTCTTCCCCACTAAAAATCATTTTTCCTAAGAATCCTCTTATATGCACCTCTTCTCTTTCTTCTTCTGTTTTAGTCCATTGGCGTAACCAGTCAACTAAGTTCATGTCCTTGCTTTCAAAAAAGTGGTGATTATCTAGTGGTAAATAACTTTGATTAGTCGTTACTCCCCACTGGAATTCGCCTCCATCAGCCTTTGTGTTACCGTTAATGATTTGATAAAAAGCACTTGTAGCTCTTGAATCCTTAGAGTAAATCACAACTTTATCCCCTTTGGTTAAATTTAAATGAATGTCTTTAAATAACACCTCACCGTCTAGTAAAGCAGACAAGTTCTCAATGTTTAAAATTTGATCACCTGCTTCGCGTTCACGATCAAAAATAATGGCAGGATATCTTCTACTAGAAGGCCTGATCTGGGTTACATCTAGTTTTTCAATCATTTTCTTTCTACTCGTTGCCTGCTTAGACTTCGCTACATTTGCAGAAAAACGACGTATAAAATCTTCTAATTCTTTCTTTTTGTCTTCCGCTTTCTTGTTTTGCTGAGAACGTTGACGGGCTGCTAATTGGCTACTTTCATACCAAAAAGTATAGTTCCCGCTAAAGTGATTTATTTTTCCAAAATCAATATCGCTAATATGAGTACATACCGCATCCAAAAAATGACGGTCATGAGATACTACAATGACACAGGCTTCATAGTTGGCTAAGAAATGTTCTAACCAAGCAATCGTTTCATAATCTAAATCATTGGTAGGTTCATCCATTATCAACACATCTGGACTTCCAAAGAGCGCCTGAGCTAATAACACACGAACTTTTTGTTTTCCATCTACATCGCCCATAAGACTATAGTGTAAACTTTCATCAATACCAAGGTTTGAGAGTAGTGCAGCAGCATTACTGTCTGCATTCCAGCCATCCATTTCCTCAAAAAGTACTTGAAGCTCTCCTATTTTCTCTGCATTTTCATCTGTATAATCTGCATACAGCGCATCAATTTGACTTTTAATTTTAAACAAATGTTTATTTCCACGTACTACGGTTTCCAAAACAGGAAATTCATCATATGCGTTGTGGTTTTGTTCCAAAATAGACATACGCTTTCCAGACTGTAAATGTACATGTCCAGAGGTAGGATCTTGTTTACCAGAAATGATTTTAAGTAAGGTTGATTTACCAGCGCCATTAGCACCAATAATTCCATAGCAATTACCCGAAACGAATTTTGTATTTACCTCATCAAAAAGCACTCTTTTACCAAATTGTACAGAAAGATTAGAAACTGAAAGCATGTGTGTAGGACATTAAAATTTGGGCAAAAATAGCCAATAATAGTAGATTAAATAAAGAATCGCCTTTTTTAATTTGTTTTAACGACATATTAACAACCATGCATATATCAGTGGGGTATATTTGTCATATTAAGACAGCCTAATTTGAGTAAGTATCTACTATACATATTAACTTTTTCCTGTATTTTATCCTGCAACAACAAAGATAAAAACGGAGTCACCACTTATCTTGGGGGCCAAATCATTAATCCAAAAATGGATTATGTATTACTTAGCCATCACGACCAAAGAAATGACACGATAGCTCTAAACACAAATGGTGTTTTCGATTTTCAATGTGAAGACTTACAAACCAACATTTATATCATCCGACATAATGAGCTACAATATATTTTTATTGAGCCTGGGGATAGCATTATGTTTCATCTAAACACCCTAGATTTTGATGAATCTTTAGCCTTCAGTGGTAGAGGTGCAGAAAAAAACAATTTTTTAATGAACTTGTTTCTCAGCAATGAAGAAGAAGATAAGAAGTTACCCGAACTTTACAAATTAAATCCTGAGACGTTTGAAGAAGAAATAGCACACTCAAAAAAAGCATTATTTATTGAGTTGGATGAATTTATAGCTTCAGAAAATCCCAGCGAAACCTTTATATCAATAGCTTCTGCAAATATAAATTACAATTACTATTCAAGAAAAGAACTCTATCTCTCAACAAAAAAATCTTTCGCAGAAAGCAAAAATCTCATGTTTCCTGAGGGGTTCTTTGCCTACAGAGATAGTATTGAGCTTAATAACAACTCACTAAAAAACTACTACACCTATTATCAATTTTTAAATAGGTATTTAGACAACCTTGCTCATGACGCTTACCAACATGATGGCGATGTTTTTAACAAAGCGTCTTTTAAACATCAAGAACAAAAACTAAAACTAATTGATCACTGGATTTCCAATACCCAATTACATGATAATTTGTTACACACGAATGTGAAAAGATATCTAGCTCATGCAGGTGATTCACAAAAAGAAGAAGATCTAGTTCGTTTATTTAAAAAGCTAGACCATAACGAAACGCACCAAAAAGACGTAGACAGGTATGCACATACCACAGCCAAAATAAATGCAGGAAACATGATTCCTGATGTCTTATTAATAACCGCAAACAAAGAATTAATCTCACTTCAAAAAATAAATAGCTCAAAAAGTGTTTTCTTTTTCTGGAATAGAGAATCTGTAAAGCATTACAAAGAAATTCACGTACGTGTTGCAGAGCTAAAAAGAAAATACCCTGAGTATAATTTTATAGGGATTAACACGGGCTCAGATTACCTAGCATGGAAAGAAACAGTTATTAATTCAGGATACAACGAAGCACATGAGTATCAATTAGAAAACAGTGCTACTGCCAAAGATGCCTTATTCATCAACTCTGCAAACAAAGCTATGATTGTAGACGTGGGAGGTGTTATTCTAGAAGGGAATTCAAATCTTTTCAATCAAAATTTCGAATCATTATTGCTAGGGCACCTTAACAAAAAATAATCCCTTAATTCCCTTTATTATAATCTTCTAAGAATTTTGCAAGTCCAATATCTGTTAAAGGATGTTTTAGTAGCCCCTCAATAGAAGACAAAGGACCCGTTATTACATCTGCACCAATTTTCGCACAATCTAATATATGCATGGTATGCCTTACAGAAGCCGCAAGAATTTGAGTTTCAAAACCATAATTATCATAGATCAATCTAATTTCAGCAATTAGATGGAGCCCATCGGTAGAAATGTCATCTAATCTGCCTATAAAAGGAGATACATAGGTAGCTCCAGCCTTAGCCGCAAGCAAAGCTTGTCCAGAAGAAAAAACCAACGTACAGTTGGTTCTAATGCCACGATCACTAAAATACTTTATAGCTTTAATGCCATCTTTAATCATCGGTATTTTAACAACGATTTGTTCGTGAAGCTCTGCAAGAACCTCCCCTTCTTTAATCATTCCTGCAACATCGGTAGCTATGACCTCAGCAGACACATCTCCATCAACTAAAGCACATATGGCTACATAGTGCTTCAATATATTATCGTGACCCGTAATACCCTCTTTAGCCATCAAGGAAGGGTTTGTAGTAACACCATCAAGAACCCCAAGGCTTTGTGCTTCTTTAATTTGTTCTAGATTAGCAGTATCGATAAAAAATTTCATAAGATGTAGTTTTCGTGTACTGTAAAAATACAGAAGATTACTAAGGTATGAATCCTAATATAAAAATAAAGAAGTGCCAGGATCCTAAAAAAAAATCCGAAGGAATAGGAATCACTTCGGAAATTTTTAAAAATTATATAGCGCTAGGGTTATCTAACCAACTTCTTATATTTAATACGTTTTGGCATTAAATCTCCACCCAAACGCTTTTTCTTATTTTCTTCATACTCACTATATCCTCCTTCAAAGAAATAAATTTGACTGTCACCCTCAAAAGCAAGAATATGGGTGCAAACTCTATCTAAAAACCAACGGTCGTGACTTATAACCACAGCACAACCCGCAAAACTCTCAAGACCCTCTTCTAATGCTCTTAAGGTATTTACATCTAAATCATTGGTAGGCTCATCAAGCAAGAGCACATTACCTTCTTCTTTTAAAGTCATGGCTAAGTGCAATCTGTTTCGCTCTCCACCAGAAAGCAATGAAACCTTTTTATTTTGCTCACTCCCTGTAAAATTAAATCTACTTAAATAGGCTCTAGAATTTACTTCTTTCCCTCCCATAAGTACCAACTCTTGTTCATCACTAAAGTTTTGCCAGATTGATTTATCTTGATTAATATTAGAGTGTGCCTGATCTACATAGGCAACTTTGGCAGTATCTCCAATTTTAAAAGAGCCTTTATCTGGAGTCTCTTCACCCATAATCATTCTAAAAATAGTTGTTTTACCCGCACCGTTTGGTCCAATAACTCCAACAATTCCAGCTTGTGGTAAATTAAAATTTAAGTCTTCATATAACAATTTATCTCCATAGGCTTTACTCACTCCAGTAGCCTCAATAACATTGGCTCCTAAACGTGGGCCACTAGGAATGTATATTTCTAACTTTTCATCTAATTGTTTTTGATCTTGGCTCATCAACTTATCATAGTTGTTCAAACGTGCCTTTTGTTTAGTTTGTCTCCCTTTTGCACCTTGACGAACCCATTCTAACTCTCGCTCTAATGTTTTTTGACGCTTACTAGCCGTTTTACTTTCTTGTGCCAAACGTTTTGATTTTTGATCTAACCAAGAAGAATAATTCCCTTTCCAAGGAATACCTTCTCCTCTATCTAACTCAAGAATCCAACCCGCTACATTATCTAAGAAATATCTATCATGTGTCACGGCAATAACCGTTCCTTTATACTGTGCCAAATGGTGCTCTAACCAATGTACACTTTCTGCATCCAAATGATTGGTAGGCTCATCTAGCAATAGCACATCAGGCTCCTGTAAAAGCAACCTACAAAGTGCTACACGCCTGCGCTCACCACCTGAGAGTACTCCTATTTTCTTATCAGC
>JBLHII010000072.1:0-8805 GCA_047616265.1 Minisyncoccia bacterium | reverse complement strand
TTTTTGCTGCTGGTCAATAGAGTCTACCGCTCTCATATTTTTTTCTTTAGCAGCCTCTATGAGTTGCCCTGTAAGGCTTTTGTTTTTCTTTGTATACCGCTTGATAAGTGTTTTGTATTCTGTGTATTTTTTTTGGTTTTTCGAACCCCTAATTATTGCATTTCCAAGAAAATCATTTAGTTTAGTGTTGATGGAAATGTCTCCTGCCTCAGCAAAGAATGGAATGGCTCCAACTTCTTTGTCACTATTTTGGATTTTCAAGCTCAAGAAATATAACTCTGGGCTTGTAATGATTTCAGAAAAATAAAAATGGGCATCTCCTTTTACTACCATAGAATCAACAGTTTTGGATATAGCGTTTTCCGTTTTTTGAAGTAAGAGTGTGCCTTCCTTCATGCCTTCTACAAAACCAGTAAGTCGCATTTCATTTTCTTTAGGGGTGCAGCTTATTAAAACAATACTACTTACTAAAAAGAGAAGAAATTTTTTCATAATTTTTAAAATTTTAACGAGGTAAAGATGGGTTAAAATTTCAGAAAACAAAAGGGAGGTACTCCCTAATTTATAAAAGATATAGGTCTTAACCTGAAGCTGCTAGTTGCATTAAAAAAGTACAGGCTACAGCGCCAATAGTACCAACTGCATAACCGAAAACAGCCAGTAGAACACCCACTGTTGCCAAAGAGGGATGAAATGCCGAAGCTACAATAGGAGCGGAGGCAGCACCACCTACATTGGCTTGACTCCCAACTGCTAAAAAGAAATACGGTGCTTTAATAAGTTTAGCAACTAATATTAGTAGCCCTGCATGGATAAGCATCCATACGGCGCCAATAATGATGAGTTGCCAATTGTCTAAAATGAGCATTAAGTCCATTTTCATACCAATGGTAGCAACAAGTATGTAGATAAAAACACTTCCAAACTTACTGGCACCTGCACCTTCATAGGTTCTTAGTTTGGTGTAGGATAATAGAATTCCAATAACGGTGGTAATAGAAATCATCCAGAAAAATGAAGAACTTAAAAAGGTAAATAGATTCCGTGTTAAACCGGGTGCTAAACTAGTGACAAAATCTGTAAAAAAAGCGCTCATATAGCCTGCTCCAAAATGAGCAAGGCCAACAGTTCCAAAGGCTATAGCTCCTAGAATCATTAAATCTGTGAGTGATGGGTTTCTGCTTACTTCTTGTGTGTAGTTGGATACTTTTTCTTTTAAAGCTTCAATGGCCGTAGTGTCTGCACCCAACCATTTATCTATTTTCTCAGATTTACCAATACCTATTAATATGATTGCCATCCACACATTGGCTATTACGATATCAACAAAAACCATTCCGCCATATAGTGCTTGATTATAGCCATACACTTCAAGCATAGCAGTTTGGTTTGCACCACCGCCAATCCAGCTTCCTGCAAGGGTAGATAACCCTCTCCATACAGCATCTGCTCCTTCACCACCTACTGCTTCTGGCCAAAAACTCCCTACTAAAAGCACTGCAATTGGGCCTCCTATAATAATTCCTGCCGTTCCTGTTAAAAACATGATTAAGGCTTTTGGGCCTAAATTAAAAACAGCTTTTAAGTCAATACTTAAGGTCATTAACACCAATGCGGCGGGTAATAAATACCTGCTAGCAACATAGTACAAACTAGTTTTTCCAGGGACAGCTTTTCCCGTTTCTGAAATGCTGGTCCATTCTGGAGCAATAACACCTGTTGTGGTTAGCAATGCTGGAATAAAATAAGCGATAAATAATGCAGGAACAATACTATAGAAGGCCTTCCAAGGCCCCTCTTTTTTGGAGGAAGTATAAAAAATGAAGCCCAAAGAAACCATTAATATACCAAATACAATAGTATCACTTGTAAACAGTGGTGTCGTGTCTTCTATCATTTGAGTCGCTGTGTCTTGCATGGAATTGTTTTGATGCAAAATAGTTTTTTTAATTAAGAATCGGTGATTTTTATTTTGTGTCTACTCCTTTTTTTAACTTTATTTTGTGAAGTTAGTGATTTCAATACTTGATATGTCCTAACTTTGACGACAAACAAACAATCGTGGAAACCAAACGGCTTTATTTTATTGACACCATAAGAGCTTTCGCTATTTTAATGATGCTTCAGGGGCATTTTATAGATACTCTTTTAGCAACTCAGCATAGGGATACTTCCAACATGGGTTATATAACTTGGCAGTATTTTAGAGGAATCACGGCTCCTGTCTTTTTTACAATTTCAGGATTAATTTTCACCTATTTGTTGCTCAAAGCTAAAGATAAAGGGACACTAAGCTTAAGAATTCGTAAAGGGCTTATTCGTGGTTTTATGCTTATAGGAATTGGGTACTCCCTTCGGATTCCTATTTTTAGGTGGCTAACAGGATCTTTTGGAACTTATTTTTTGGTAATTGATGTGCTACAATGTATTGGCATATCTTTACTGCTCATTGTTTGCATTTATTTGTTAGCTCAAAAAAACACCTTGGTATTTTCAATAGGTATGTTTTGCATCGCAACAGTACTCTTTTTATGTGAGCCTCTTTACCGAGCATATGCTGCAGAAGGTATTCCTTTGTTTTTTGCCAACTATTTAACAAAAGCAAATGGATCTGTGTTTACCATAATTCCTTGGTTTGGATATATGGCTTATGGAAGCTTCGTTTCAACGTTGTTTTATAGGTATGGCATTCTGCCTAAATTTAAAACCATGACCGTAGCAAGCCTTTTTATTGTTGGATCTGTATTGCTATTTTTTTCTACAGATTTGTTATTGTGGCTTTTTTCGGTTGTAGACTATTGGCTGTTTTTTGAAGTAGCTAATTATAATTATTTATTTATTCGATTAGGGAATGTTTTACTCATATTCGGGTTGTTTTATAGTTTAGAATCGTATACAAAACATCCAGTTATTTTAAAAATAGGACAGAAAACATTATCTATTTACGTGGTGCATTTTATAGTATTATACGGTAGTTTCACTGGCTTGGGGCTCAATAGAATTCTGGGTAAAAGCCTAACGTTTCTAGAGGCTTTTTTTGGAGCCATTTTTTTCTTGGTAATTGTAAGCTTTATTTCTATTCATTATACAAAAATAATGACACCTTTTTATCTCTTTATAAAAGAGAAGGCGAATCACTTAAAAATGCTTGTACCGTTTTTAAAGAAATAAGCAGACGATACACATGTGTTCTTCTAAGCAGCATACCTGCTTGCTATTTTTTTCTGATTCTTTGAGCAGCCTAACATTGCTATCCTCAAGAGGCATTAACAGGCTAATTGTTCTCATCAAATAGGCTATTGCAAGTGATGTTGTTTGTGCTACGTTCTAGTTACACATACCATACAATGTGGAACCATAAAAAAGGATCCTTCCTTTTTCTGAAATTTTCAAATCATTTTATAAATTCCTTTAGCATACTCTTGGTATATTTGTGTAAAACATATGTCTTATGAGATCTTTTTCAGTAGTAGTATTTATTGTTTTGTTTTCAATACCATTACTTCAGGCTTCTGAAGACTGGGGAAAAACGGGGCACCGTACCATGGGTGAAATTGCTTCCAAGCATCTAACTAAAAAAGCACGTAAAAATATCTCGGCACTGCTTAACGGAGAGTCTTTGGCATTTGTTTCCACCTATGCGGATGAGATCCGAAGTGATAATTCTTACAGAAAGTATGCTCCTTGGCATTATGTGAGTTTTCCTTTTGGTGCTCGCTACGAAAGCACCCCTAAAAACAAAAAAGGAGATATTATAGTAGGGATACAAAACTGCATTGATGTGCTTAAAGATGAAACATCTAATGAAGACGATAAAGCCTTTTATCTAAGGATGTTGGTTCATTTTATTGGGGATTTACACATGCCACTCCATGTTGGCTTGAAAGAAGACAAGGGCGGAAATTCTTTTAAAGTAAAATGGTTTGGAAAAGAGACAAATTTGCACACCGTCTGGGATACCAAAATGATAGAAGGGTATGGTATGAGTTATACCGAGCTAACCAATAATGTAGACCATCTTACCAAAGAAGAAATTAAAACACTGCAGCAAGGTGCTGTTACAGATTGGATGTACGAAAGTCGTGCATTGTGTGAAGATGTATATGCAAATACCAAAGAAGGAGACTACCTAGGATATGAATATATGTATAGGTATGTAACTGTTTCTAGAACTCAACTTCATAAAGCAGGGCTTCGCTTGGCAAGAATATTAAATGAAATTTATGGATAATCGTTCTTGCTTTTTTTTTAGTGTTAATTGCGAGGGTTAGAGGCTTAGACTTAATGTTCTTTAATCTGCCTAAACGTGAGATTAATTCTAGGGCTTAACTTACGTTTTGTTTTTGGAATTTGGTGTTTCCAAAACTCTTGAGTAGCCCCACCCATTAATAATAAACTACCATGTTCTAATGCTATTTTAAATTTCAATCGAGGGTCTTGTCTGTGTTTAAAATGAAATATTCTGTTAGCTCCAAAAGAAAGGGAAGCTATAAATGGATGTTTCCCCAACTCTTTTTCATCATCACTATGCCACCCATTGCTGTCGCTACCATCACGATATAAATTTAGAAGTACAGAGGTGAATTTTTGATTGCTGATGCGTTCAATATCTTCTTTTATTTTTAATAGGGTAGGGGTCCATTGGTTTGGAGTCATTTGTATGTTTGAATATCGATACGGTTTGTCGCTATCTCCATACAAAGCAGTTAGCCTAGGTTGTTTGTAAACCTTTCCAAAGAGTTTAATGTCATCTTCTTGCCAAAGGGTATCCTGCTTTATTTCTTCCTGAAATAGCAGTGCTTGTGCTTCATTGTAAAAGTTTGGATAATAACTTACCACCGCATCTGGCATTGGTAAGACTATTTTTTCTATTCCAGAATTGTCTTCAAATAAATTCATGCCACAACATATTGATACGCCCAATACATCATACCAAACTGTAAAGGAATTCTTAAAATAAGCACCCACTTTGGGAGCTTTAAAGAAGCTTCTTTGTTTTGAAGCATATGTATGTGGACCGAAAGAAAAACAACCAACTGTGCTATAATACTCCAAGCGCCTAGTATTTGTGTTTGAGGGTTCAATACTAGAAAACCGGCTACCATTTCAGTAATACCAGATAAGAGCACCATAAAACTTGGTGATGGAATATAGGGCGGCATAATGCGCTCGTATATGTTAGGAGTCCTAAAGTGGTTTGCTCCAGCGATAACAAACATAAGCCCTAATAAATATTGATGCCATGGAAGCATAGATGGTTTTTTTATAAATTAATGAAGTTAAAAGTACAATTAATAAAGAACAACTAATAGCTTCTTTTAAATACAAATATCTTTAAAAATACGTGTAAATTTTTTAGGTAATTTGATGTGTTCTGAAATTTTAAGTGCTGTTGCAGGATGTGTAAACATTATAGAGTAAGCATGTAAGTAGAGCCCATTTCCCATGCCTTTATTTGCCTCTGTACCATATTGGTTGTCTCCCATAATAGGGTTTCCTATGGATGCTAAATGTTTTCTTAGTTGGTGTTTTCTTCCTGTTTCGGGGATGAGTTTTACTAAGTTTAGCGCCTCATACTTTACAGAGGCAACGGTGTCTATAATTTCAACATGTGAAATGGATGCTTTGCCATCAATAGGGCTTGTAATTGTTCCTCTAGTTTCTTGTTTTCCTATGGTAATGGCATAATATATTTTGTCAATTTTTTTTTCTTGAAAACAGTTGTTAAGGATCATTACACTGTTAGAGGTTTTACCGATAAGCAAACAACCACTTGTTGGGTAATCTAGCCTATGTATAGGTTCTGGACGTTGCAAGGCATCTTTTTCGCTGCTTTTTTTTAGCGTATTTTCGAGGGCATTTGCTATCGTATATCTTTTGTTTCCACTCACTTCAATGCCTGGAGGTTTTGCTATAATAGCCAGGTGGTCATCCTCAAAAATAACATGTAGAGGTATCTCTATACTTGGTTTTTTTATTGGGTTATCATCTCTAAAAAGGGTAATGATTTCATGCCCTAGAAGAGGCGTAGCTGTTGTACTTGCTCGATCATTTACTTGAACGAGCCCTGCCTTAATGAGCTTAGTAAATGCTTTTCTAGAATGCACCAACCTAAAGGTACCTCCCTTAAGGTCTGATAGCCTGATAGGTTTTTTAAGGGTTGGAACAATATAGGATTCTAGTACAGTCACAAAAAATAGGTGAGGTGTGATTTCGGTAGTATTGAAAAATAAAAATATAAAAAAACCGCCAACAACCTTGTGTTTTTGACGGTTTAAAATATCAGTAAAGTTTTATTTATTCAATCAATAGCCGTTTTATAACGTTTCCTTGTTTGCTGCTAATGATTACCATATATGTTGCACTTTGTAATAAAGAAACATCAATAGTAGCGCGATCAATAATTCCAATTGTTTTTTGTGTCACTACTCTACCATTCAAGTCATAGATGGTTATATTCTCTAGTTCTAAAAGTTTAGGGTTGCTAATAGTAAGACTATTTATTGCTGGATTTGGAAAGAGCGCAATACTAGCTAATAATATTTCAGGGCTTTCCGCGCCTAGTAAGTCGATTACAGTTAATTCAAAGCTACAATCACTTTCAAATCCATTATCATCTTCTGCACTAAGTGTAATTGAGTACGTTCCCTCCTCAAGTAGTGTTCCTACATTTGGATCTTGATCGGTAACTGTTACAGGATTTGTACAGTTGTCGAGTGCTACCGCTTCTCCAGTAGCAAAGTAGTCTGGTAACGCGTAAGGTCCATTACTTGTTACTGTTTGATCGGCAGGACAAATAACCTCTGGCGCCAAACCATCTACTACATTTGCAAAGGCAATACAACTATCTGTGACTCCAGCAGCATTGGTTACTGTAAATTCAATTTGAACAGGGTTTCCAATATCTTCACAAGAAAAGTTCTCGATGTCAATGCTTAACCCATCTACACAACGAACCCCTGTAGAGCCCCCGTCAAAAGCACCAGCTAAAACTGTTGCTGTTCCATCTTCTCCTAGGGTTACTGTTACGCTTTGACAAACAGCATTAGGAGTAAAGATACCCTCTATTACTGTTACCGTAGCTTCACATGTAGCTTCATTACCGCTTTGGTCTATAATAGTATATGTTACAATGTTGGCTCCTAAGCTAGAACAGTCAAAGAGGTCTGTGTCTATGTTTGAATTAATAATTGTACAGTTGTCTGAACTTCCTCCATCAACATCTGCCGCAGTAATCGTTGCCACATACTCTTGGTCTAGCGATATGGTGATGTTTTGACAGATAGCGATAGGCGCAGTGTTGTCTACTACGGTTACAGTAGCAAAACACTCTGAGGCCAAACCATTACTATCAAAAACTAGTAAGTTAACTATGTTTGACCCAATGTTTGAACAATCAAATGTTGTGGGGGTTATTTCAAATGTAATACCGCCACAGTTGTCTGAACTTCCATTGTCTATATCTGCACTAGAAATAGTAACAGACCCATCTGGGCCAAGTTCTATGGTAATGTCTTGGCAAATTGCTGAGGGCGCTAAGGTGTCTTCTACAAGTACCTCTGCTGTACAAGAATTTGTGTTTCCACTACTATCTGTGACCGTAAGTGTTACTATATTCAGGCCAACATTAGAACAATCAAAACTTGTAGTGTCAATACTTGCTGTTTCTACTGCGCAGTTATCTGTACTTCCTCCATCAATCATAGCCGCAGTTATATTTGCAACACCTGAGGAGCCTAGAGCCACTGTAATGTTTTGGCATATTACCTCAGGGGCAATCATATCCTCCACGGTTACAACAGCCACGCAACTTGTAATTGCTCCAGTAGAGTCAACAACACTCAGTGTTACATTATTTGGCCCTATGTTATCACATGTGAAAGTGTCTATATCTATTGTGGTGTCTGCTGTATCACAAAGAACTACAGTACCGCCATTAATATCTGAAGGTGTTATAGTTGCCATGCCCATCACATCTAGTTGTATGGTAATATCTTGGCATATGGCCTGTGCTGCATTATTGTTTACAACAGTTACCATAAAAGAACATTCAGAAATATTACCACACTGATCTTGTATTTCGAATTCATTTAATGTATCCCCAATAGGAAACATACTTCCAGAGACTAGGCCACTTATTTGTGTTATGGTGACACTACCGCATGAATCTGTACCTTCAACAACATAATCTACTAAAGCGCTACATTGGTTGAGATCTGTATCTACTGAAATATCTGCAGGACAATCTGCAACAGGTGGTGTTTGATCTACTACAGTTATAATTTGGATACATGTTGCAACTGGGTTTTCGCAGGCATCTTCAGCTGTCCAAGTTCTTGTTATTGTTTCTATGGTTCCACAAGTTGTATCATAACTATCACTGAATGTAAGTGTTGGTGGTGTACTACAATTTGAAATTGCCGTTGCTATACCTGTAATTTCAGGAGAAGCTGTTCCAACGAGTTCACAAGAAATTATTAAATCTTCTGGACATGTAATCACCATACCTCCAGTAGTGTTTTCAATAACATTGGCAATGGCAGTACAGGTAGTAGTAATTCCTGTATCACTAGTTACTTCCAATGCTACATTGGTAAGCCCAACGTCTGTTATAGTAAATGAAACTGTCGTATCTAAAGGTGTTCCCGCTAAAGTACTATATCCTCCACAAGCCAGCGTTACACTTTCTAAGAAATCTTGTGCATTAACAGTTGCATTTTGTGTAATATCTAAAAATACATCTAGAGGTTGAGAGTCAAACTCATAGGTGTATTCTAGTCCCCAAGCGTTTACAACTCCTTGATC
>JBLHII010000071.1:0-8826 GCA_047616265.1 Minisyncoccia bacterium | reverse complement strand
TTAGGATTGATAAAACTCCCTGTCTGGCTTATTTTAGCAGCTATTGTTTCTCCTAACACTGGGATGAAAACCGCTACCTCTTTTCCTATTATTACGTTGCGTATATATGTTTCAGGAACATCTGCTCTAATATACATGTTGTTTAAATTTACTATTCGCATTATGGGAGTCTGTCCCGGTGCAACAACAGTACCTTGTTCTGTAATAATATCATCAATAGTTCCGGAAAACGGAGCGCTAATGAGTGCCTTTGCTACTTGTTGTTTCATCGCATCAACAGCCTTTAATTGACCTTCATAGGCCGTCTTTGCTTGTAGGAATTGGATTTCACTTCCTATATTTTGACTCCAAAGGCGTTCTTGTCTTTCAAAGGTGGTTTTGGTTAGCGCTGTTTGAACTTGTATTTGCGCTAAGGTCTTGCTCATTCCGCCATCATCGATAGTTGCTAATAGTTCTCCTTTGTTTACTTGTTGTCCTTTGACCACATATACCTGGTCTAGTACACCCCCTATTTCTGGAGTAATAAGGATGTTTTGGTCTGTCTTTACACTTCCTTGTATTTCAATATAATGCTTAAATAAGGTGTCTTTTGCAGTAAAGTACGTAATTAAAGGCATGTTTTTTTCTGGATTTAATTGAACCAATACTTCGTCCAATTCCTTTATTTGCGCGTTTATTTCTTGTTGCTTTACCACAAAATCATCTCGTTTTTTTTGAATTCCCTCTAAGTTCCCAGAGACTATAATTTCATCAATTGTTTGTTCTTTTTGATTTCCACAGGCTGTAAGCAAAACTGTAATGGATAGTAGTGTGATTATTTTTTTCATGATAGAGTATATTGCTTTTTTAAGCTTAGTATTTGTTTTTAATTTCCTGAACAGACATTCTTAATTTAGGCGTGTTTAAAACCGTCTCTATTTCTGCTTTTGCGTTAATGATATCGAGCATAGATGCTATGTATTGTTCCTGTACGCCATATAATTGTCTTTGCGCCTGTCTTAAATCAAAACTAGTCGCCAATCCTTCTTTAAATTTTATCTGATTTTTATTCTCAATACGTTCTGCAAATTCCAAAATGGTTTTTGTGATTTCATGATGCTCAATTGCAAATTGATAGTTACTTCTTGCTGTTTCAAAAGCCAATCTAACACGTTGGGTCGTTTCTTCTAGTTTGCCCTGGGCTTGATCTAGAGAGATTCTTGCTTTTTGATTTCGTGCACTTCGTAATCCACTAGAAAAAATAGGGACATTTAAATTTATTCCAAAGGCAGAAGATTGATACCAGTTTTGCTCAACATCAAAAAAACTAAATTCATTTCCAAAGCCCGTAGTGCCATAATTAAAAAAGCCATTAATAGAGGGCAGCCCCTTGCTTTGTTCTAACTTTAATTCTATGTCACGTTGCTCGGTAAGGTTTTGTGCAATTTTATAATCTAGGTTCTCTTCTATCGTTAATGCTTTGTCTAGTAAAGCCAAAGAAATGTTTTCGGCAGTTAGTCCTTCTAATGTATTACGTAGGGTTACATTTTGGGAAACATCTATTCCTAGGGTTAGATTAAACAATTGCTTAGAAATTCCTTTAGATCTTTTAGCATTATTTAATTGTGTTCTTTCATCTAATAAGGTAATCTCTAATTGCTCAACGCTCTCTTCTTCGGTAAGCCCATTTTCAAAAACCTTTGTTACTTCGAAAAGATTTTTTTCTAGATTCCCTATGTTCTTCTCAGTGATAGCAATAAACTCCTCTGCAACTAAGACATTACCATAAGCATTAATTACTTGCTTCCTAACCTCAAGGTTGGTTTTTTCGTTAACGTTTTCATTGAACCTAAGAAAGGACTTTACGCCTTCTATCGCAATTAAGTAGCTGCCATCAAATATAAGTTGATTAAGAGTCGCTGAGGCATTGACACTTTGTTTTGTCCCGAAAACGATAGGGATAAAACCTTCTGGTGGTGTTGCTTGCCCAATAGCTTCTAGGTCAAAAAACTCTTCAACGGTATTGATGACATTAGTCGTGTTGTCAAAAGCCGCAGCGGGGAGCAATGAAACTCTTTGGTTTAGGTTGTTTTGGTAAGAAATAGTAGCGCCTATTTGCGGCAAACCCATGGCTGTTGCCTCCCATTTTAACTTTAAAGCTTTGGCGATTTCTCTTCTAGAATTAATGGTGGCATAACTACTATCAATAGCAAACGAGATAGCTTCCTCTAAGCTAAAAGAATATGCTTTATCTTGGCCAAATCCTTGAAGGCTAATTAGAGCGCATAGTATAAAGATGTATTTTTTCATTAGTCTTGGTTTGATTGAATCAATTGGATTAATATTTTTCTACCTTTTGGTGTTACAATACCACGAAGATGATATTCTAGGTACATTTCATAAAGAGTTTCGCCCTCAAACATGGTATGCGGAAATAAAGATTCTTCTTTGATTCCAGTGATTCCATTAAAATAGATGCGAGCTACAAATTCTACTTCGATGTTTTTACGGTATAAGCCTAAGTCTAAACCTCTGTTGAGGTTCTTAATAACACACTCTTGCATAAAGCCAAATTGGCGTTGTTTTATAGTTGCATAAACAGTAGGATAGTATTTTTGGAGCTGGTACCAGGGAGATGCTTTTTCTTTTTGCATGTATTGCATTACTCTCTTTTTAATGGCATATAGTTCTTCAATAGGGTTTTGGCGTAGATCACAAATGCTGTCAATATCATTACACACAATTTCAAAAACATGGTTTGTTACAACAGCAACAATAGTTTCTTTATTGTTAAAATGGGTGTAAATCGTTTTTTTTGAAATCCCCATTTCTTGCGCAATATCATCCATAGTAACACTTTTGAAACCAAGTTTCATGAAGAGGTCTGTTGCCTTAGTGATGATGTTTTTTCTCATAAATTCAGAGCAAATATACGTGGAAACTTTAAAAACAAAAAAAGTTTCCATAGTTTAATATGTTTTTAATGTCTTATTGGCAATATTTTAGTGTAAAGTTATCTGTCTAAAAAAGCAAGTCACAAAAGAATGCGAACATTTTGTTGAAATATCCAGCTAATTCTTATTTTTGAGGAAATTCTATAGTATGGATATTTCAAAATATAGTGATGCATTAGTTGAACATTTAGAGAACAACGTTGCGCTAAGAGAACCCGCGTCATTGTATGAGCCCATAAAGTACATATTAACGCTAGGCGGTAAGCGTTTGCGCCCCGTTCTTACCTTAATGAGTGCAGATTTTTTTGGAGGTGATTATAAAGAAGCACTTCAAGCTTCTTTGGCTGTAGAGATGTTTCATAATTTTTCTTTGGTCCATGACGATATTATGGATAATGCTCCTTTACGAAGAGGTCAAGAAACGGTACATGAGAAATGGAATGTAAATACGGGTATTTTATCTGGCGATGCAATGTTAATTCTAGCCTACCAGCTTTTTGAAACATACACCCCTGAAGTATTTATGCAATTAGCGGTGCTCTTTAGTAAAACAGCTTTAGAGGTTTGCGAAGGACAGCAATATGATGTTGATTTTGAAACAAGAAATGATGTCACAATCTCAGAATACATTAAAATGATTGAGTACAAAACAGCTGTTCTTATAGGAGCCTCTTTGCAAATGGGCGCAATTATAGCTAAGGCATCTGAATCCTGTAAGGAGAGAATATATGCCTTTGGAAAAAATTTAGGAATTGCTTTTCAATTACAAGACGATTACCTAGATGCTTTTGGAAACCCCCTAACTTTTGGCAAACAAGTAGGAGGAGATATTATAGCCAATAAAAAAACATTCTTATACTTAACTGCATTAGAAAAAAGCACGGAAGCTCAAGGCGCTATGTTAACATCATTATTTAGCACTTCACCAAGTGATCCATCAGAAAAAGTAGCAGCTGTAAAAGAAATTTTTATTGAAACTGGAGCGGCAAAGGCCACCGAAGAAAAAATACTAAGCTACACCAACACATCGATTTCTTTATTAGACGATATTAAGATTTCACAAGCTCATAAAGAAAGATTAAAAAACTTTGCTGATTTTTTGATGAACAGAAACGTATAATGTAACCGTTTCTAAAAAAAAAACATGCAAAAACGGAACTCAGGTTGTCGCATAAATGCCGTACCCTTCTTGAAACAATACATTATACCGCAAGCCAATTGTAACAGGCCCTGCGTTATATCCAGCCCCTATAAATAAAGCTGTATTCCAAAAACTGGCGGTAAAATTTCTAGAATTAATTCCTTGATTTTGTTGAACATATACTTGTTCTATTTCTGGGGAGAGTTGTACAGCATTTAAAGGGTTTGCTAAAACAATGAAACTACCCCCTAGATACTGGCGTTAACGTCTTGGCCGCTTTGATAACTATATTGTAATCCAGGTCCAGCACTCAGGTATTTATTGAAATTATAGACAGTACTTGGGGCAACATAGGCGCTAAAATAATCGCTGCCTACCCAAAGGCCAATGCCTCCTCCAAAACTAAGGTGATCCCAGAATTTTGAGGTGCCTTTTTCTGTGGTTTCTTGCGCCTGTATTCAAGAAAAAGAAAAAGAAAAAAGCACACGTGTTACATAAAATTTGGATCGTTTGTTTTGAAGTAACACCATTGGTGATAATTTATGGTTATATGTGCTATAAATATACGGATTCCAAAGATGTAGTTTCGGGATTTGTTGTACTTTTGCCTAGTTTTCAAACTTCGCAGTATCCCAATTATGGATAAATATTCTTTTCTAAATGCAATTCATCCCGAGCAAATTTCGGAACTATATACTACGTACTTAAAATCTCCGGATATTGTAGAGCCAAGTTGGCGTGCTTTTTTTCAAGGATTTGATTTTGGTATAGAGAGCGGTTCTGTAGCCGAAGGGCTTGGTATTACTGGCGCAGAAAATGTTCCAGAAAATGTATTGAACGAGTTTAAAGTGATTAAGCTTATTGATGGGTATAGAACCCGAGGACACTTGTTTACCAAAACAAACCCAGTGCGAGAGCGAAGAAAATACAAGCCTACATTATCGCTTGATAATTTTGGATTGCAACAAACAGATTTACAAACAGAATTTGAGGCAGGTGCTATCTTAGGGCTTGGTAAAACTACCCTTGCTCTAATTGTGGGTCATTTAGAAGCTATTTACTGTGATTCTATTGGTGTTGAGTACATGTACATACGGAACCCTGAAGAAATTAAATGGATTCAGAACTGGGTTAATGAAAATGACAATCGTGCCAATTATTCTGGTCAAGAAAAAAAACACATTCTTAAAAAATTAAATCAAGCACTGTCTTTTGAAACTTTTCTGCACTCTAAGTATGTGGGGCAAAAACGATTTTCTATAGAGGGAGTTGATGCACTCATCCCAGGTTTAGACACCTTAATAGAAAGAGGCGCCGAAAACGGTGTGGAGCAATTTGTTGTAGGGATGGCACACAGGGGCCGCCTTAATGTATTGACCAATATTTTCGGGAAATCTCCAGAGGATATCTTTGGTGAGTTTGACAGCAAAGAATATGACGAAGCAGAGCTCTTTGATGGTGATGTAAAATACCACATGGGCTGGACAAGCTTTAGAAAAACAGATGGAGGCAAGGAGGTTCGCATGGACTTGGCGCCAAACCCATCTCACCTGGAAGCTGTAAATGCAGTAGTTGGAGGTATTTCTAGAGCAAAAATAGACACGAAGCTTGATGGTGACGCTAGTAAAATATTACCAATCCTTATTCACGGTGATGCCGCTATAGCTGGACAAGGAGTTGTATATGAGTTTATACAAATGGCACAGCTTGACGGATATAAAACAGGAGGAACCATACATATTGTAGCTAATAATCAAGTTGGGTTTACTACCAATTATCTTGATGGACGTTCTTCAACTTACTGCACAGACATTGCTAAAGTTACCTTGTCTCCGGTGCTTCATGTAAATGCAGATGATGTTGAGGCTGTATGTCATGCTTTTAGCTTTGCATTAGATTTTAGACTAAAGTTTGGTCGTGATGTATTTATAGATATTTTAGGATATAGGAAATACGGGCACAACGAAGGAGATGAGCCTCGTTTTACACAACCTAAATTATACAAAGCAATTTCAAAGCATCAAAATCCTAGAGATATGTATGCGGAAAAATTACTTAAAGACAGAGTTATAGAACCAGGTCACGTAAAGCAGCTAGAGCTAGATTATAAAAGCGATCTTGAAAATGACCTAGAAGCCTCTCGAAAAAAAGACAAAACGGTCATCACTAAAATATTAGCAGATGACTGGAAAGGATACACCTTAGGGAGAAAAGATGATATTCTTGCACCCGTAGATACTACATTTCCCCTAAATAAACTGGACCTCCTAGCTGAAGGAATAACAAAACTTCCTACAGACAAAAAGTTTATGCGTAAAATAGAGCGCATATTTGCTGATAGAAACAAACAATATACCCAGATTAATACACTAGACTGGGCCATGGGGGAGTTGTTAGCCTATGCTACTTTAATGGAAGAAGGATTTGATGTTCGTATGTCTGGACAAGATGTAGAACGGGGAACGTTCTCTCATAGACATGCTGTTATAAAAACAGAAGATGATGCAGAAGAAGTAAACTTACATAACCTGCTTGATGTATCTGGTAAAATGCATATTTACAACTCACTACTTTCTGAATATGCAGTGGTAGGATTTGACTATGGATATGCTATGGCAAGCCCAAAGACTTTAACCATTTGGGAAGCCCAGTTTGGAGATTTCTCTAACGGTGCGCAAATTATGTTAGATCAATACATCTCTGCCGCAGAGAGTAAATGGAAGACTCAAAACGGTTTGGTGATGTTATTGCCACATGGGTACGAAGCGCAAGGGTCTGAACATTCAAGTGCACGTATGGAACGCTATTTACAGTTATGTTCTCGTGATAATTTAATAATAGCAGATGTCACGACACCTGCTAACTTTTACCACTTGCTGCGTAGACAAATGAAATGGAATTTCAGAAAACCGTTGATTGTTTTTACGCCAAAAAGTTTGTTGCGCCACCCATTAGTAGTTTCAACCAAAGAAGATTTAGCAACTGGAGGTTTCCAAGAGGTTATCGATGATGCGCAGGTAGATAAAAAGAAAGTGACTTCTTTGGTATTCTGTACCGGGAAATTTTACTATGATTTAATAGAGCGCAGAACACAAAATAAAAGAGATGATGTAGCAATTGTTCGTATGGAACAATTATTTCCATTGCCAACAGCACAATTAGAGGCTGTAATTGCACAATATCCAAATGCAAAAGAATATGTCTGGTCACAAGAAGAACCAAAAAACATGGGAGCTTGGGGGTTCATGTTGATGAATTTTGAAAGTGTTAAATTACGTGTTGCATCAAGAAAAGTATATAGTTCTCCTGCGGCAGGAAGTAGCACTCGTTCTAAGGCAAGGCATAAAAAAGTAATTGACAGTGTTTTTGAAACACCCAAAGAATAAGATATTTTTGGAACTATTCTTCATGAATTTTTCTGAAAGTTAAATGTATTAAATTAAGTATTAAAATTTTGACGCAAGTCGAAACCATAAGAAACATACTATGTTAGAAATGAAAGTCCCTTCACCGGGAGAATCTATTACCGAAGTAGAAATAGCTGAATGGCTGGTTCAAGACGGAGATTATGTAGAGAAAGATCAAGCAATAGCAGAAGTAGATAGTGATAAAGCTACCTTAGAACTTCCAGCAGAAGCAAGCGGAATCATTACATTAAAAGCAGAAGAAGGTGACGCTGTTGCTGTTGGTGCCGTGGTGTGTTTAATTGATACAGATGCTGTTAAGCCAGAAGGAATAGCTGCAAAAACAGCTGTATCTGAAGCAAAAACAGAAGAGGCAAGCCCTGTACCTGTTGAGAAAACGATTCCTGTAAAAGAATCATACGCAACGGGAACCCCTTCTCCTGCTGCAAAAAAGATTTTAGAAGAAAAAGGGATTGCGACAACCACTGTTGCTGGTTCTGGAAGAGATGGTCGCATCACAAAACAAGATGCTGCAAATGCAGTACCCTCTATGGGAACACTTGGAACTAAAATTCGTGGAGAGCACAGAACAAAGCTTTCTATGCTCCGTAGAAAAGTAGCAGAACGTTTGGTGGAAGCAAAAAATACAACAGCAATGTTAACGACGTTTAACGAGGTTGATATGGGACCTATTTTTGCTCTTAGAAAAGAATATAAAGAAACCTTTAAAGCAAAACACGGTGTAGGTTTAGGGTTTATGTCATTCTTTACACTTGCTATTGTTCGTGCCCTGGATTTATATCCTGCAGTAAATAGTATGATTGACGGAAAGGAAATGTTAACCTATGAATATAAGGATATTTCTATAGCGGTTTCTGGCCCTAAAGGATTAATGGTACCTGTAATACGAAATGCGGAAAACTTAAGTTTTAGAGGTGTTGAGGCAGAAGTAAAAAGGTTGGCAATTCGTGCTCGTGATGGACAAATAACGATTGATGAAATGACAGGTGGAACATTTACCGTTTCAAATGGAGGCGTTTTCGGAAGCATGCTTTCAACACCTATTATTAATCCTCCACAATCGGGGATTCTAGGAATGCATAATATTGTGGAACGTCCTGTGGTTAAAAATGGAGCGATTGTAATTGCGCCTATTATGTTTGTAGCCTTGAGTTATGACCACCGTATTATTGACGGAAAAGAATCTGTAGGTTTCTTGGTAGCAGTTAAAGAAGCATTAGAAAACCCAACAGCACTATTAATGGATGGTGATGTTAAAAAAGCACTAGAGCTTTAAGATATAAAGACCCGAATAAAAAAAAGGCTCATACAACGTATGAGCCTTTTT
>JBLHII010000070.1:0-8858 GCA_047616265.1 Minisyncoccia bacterium | reverse complement strand
CTCTTTTGTAAGGGCTCTTCTGTCTCCTCTATATCTCGCAAATACATTTTCAAATACAAACTCACTAGATACAGGGAAACTTTTTAATACCCGACTTGCATGTATCTTTGAATAGATAACATCACCCCCTACACGTACAGATTTTAACTGTGTAGTATAGGTTATCTTTGCTGATACGGTACGATACTTATCTTTTTTAATGTCATTGCCTAAACTGTCTTTAGCTACATTTCCATTTGCGTCATATTCATATTCCCAACCGTCTCTTATACGCTTTGACCGTCTTTCTTCAAATTCACTTATTTTTTCTGGAGAAACACTAATGTCTCTAAAGTTTAATGTAACTCCATATAGATATTCAATATCGCGTTCTCTTTGCGCATGATATTGTGTCCAGAATTCGCTAAGATCATAGGTGTTTAGGTTTAGTAATTCTTTTTCTAAAAGAGTTGGTATTATTTGGTTAGTGCTGTTTTTTAGAGCTACTAACACAAAGTTAGTTCCATAAAAGCGTGCATTTTCTTTTTTGCTTGGTACATCTTTATAATTAGCCTCTACTCCTTCGAGTTCACAATAAATATAATAAGCAGTTCTATAATCCTTGAGCATTTGTGTGCTCATATATTGAGAGGCTTCGTCATATAAAGATGTTATATAGCCATCTTTTGCTTCAAGAATATGAGCGCTGTAATTTTCTAGCTTAAACACAGCTTTCCTCCCTAAACTTTGACTATACATAGGTAGTAATGAACGAATTTTGTCCTGGATGAACTCCATGTTCTGAAAAGTATAATAGATCTCTTTAGCGCCAGAAGCGTCTCCTTGTTTTTCTAAAAAAGAAATGCGTCTGGTGTCTTTGGCTATTGTTTTTTGAAATGCTTCTTCAAGTATAGCAATGTGTGCATCTTTTTTTTTAGATGTTTTATCTTTTTGTAATTTTTTAACTGCCAACTCTATTGCTTTCTCGTAGTTTCCTTTAGCGAGTAGCTTTTGATTTCTTTTGACACTGTTACATGCGGTTAGTAACAATACCAAACCAAATATAGATAGTATCTTTTTCATGATTTTTAGGTGTTGGTTGTATGTTACTATTTCAATAGCTGTGCCAAAATATTCTTTCGATATTTTAACACAACGTTATTAGGCTATTTATTTAGTTTATCTTTTGTCAACACTATGTTTTCCAGCACCTAAAAGAGCAATCGCTAGAAAAGCAAATAGATACAATAATGCTTTTTCTTTTATAGCAACCGGGTCTGAGGCATGAACAATAAATGCAGCAACCCCCATAGTGATGATTACGGGAATACTGGCCAAACGTGTCTTGTAACCAATAATAATGAGCAGCGGGCAGATGGCTTCTGCAAGCACTGTAAGGATAAAAGATGGCGTTGCTCCAATACCCAAAGGATCTCCAAACTCCAAATTTCCTTGAATAAGCTTCATTAATTTTGGGATGCCGTGCGTTAGCATCATTCCGCTAAAACAAATGCGTACTAATAATAGACCAATATGGTAAGTTGATGTCATGATGTTGGGGTGTTTGTATTTTGGTTTAAAAATAGAAAAGTTTTTGGTATTTACGTTTTTTATAGAAACAAATTTGAATTGTAATACTAGGTATGATTTTGTTATTAAGCTGTATTTTTACAAAAAAAAACCACAAATACCTATGAACAAAGTTCATGCTTGGATCTCTGCAGCAAGGCTTAGAACATTGCCACTTTCTATAGCTGGAATACTAGCCTCTAGTGCAGTTGCAGTAAAGACGCAAGCCTTTACTTTGCCTATTCTTATACTAGCACTTCTTGCTACATTGGGTTTTCAAATCCTGTCAAACTTTGCTAATGACTATGGTGACGGTATTAAAGGGACCGATAATAAAGATAGAGTAGGGCCAAAGCGCGCCTTTCAAAGTGGTTTATTGACCGCAAAAGAGTTGAAGAAAGGTATGATTTTAACTTCAATTATCACTTTGTTTTTAGCCTCTTTGCTAATTTTCACAGCCTTTGGAAATGATCACATGATTCTTTCTTTTATATTTTTTAATTTAGGAATTGCAGCTATTATTGCTGCTGTAAAATATACTGTAGGGGACAATGCTTATGGGTACAAGGCTCTAGGTGACGTGTTTGTTTTTTTGTTTTTTGGAATTGTGGGCGTAGTTGGTTGTTATTTTTTGTTTGCAAAATCTTTAGGTGATCATGTTTTCTTTTTGGCAATAGCAATTGGCTGTATGAGCACCGCGGTTCTTAACTTAAATAATATGCGTGATAGAATTGAAGACGAAAAAGTTCAAAAAAATACATTGGCTGTTGTTTTAGGGGCTAAGAATGTAAAAATATACCACAGCTTTTTAATTTGTACAGCACTACTTGCTGCGCTTGTGTACTTATTTGCTAGCCAAGCAAAGCCACTTTACTACCTTTCCCTTTTTGCATTCATACCATTACTTATTAACATGATCAAAGTTTTCAAGAATAAAAACCCCGCAGCACTTGATCCAGAATTAAAAATAATAGCATTAAGTACTTTTGTATTCGCGCTATTGCTTTTTGTTACAAGTTTTTTTTAAATCCCTTTTGTGGGTTCTTATTTCACTTAAAAATTGATCAATATATTGTATTTTTAGATTCTTAATTTTCAGAATCATGCACATCACCTTTTACGGTCAAAATAGTCTTGGTATTCAAATAGGTAAGGCGCATATTATTGTAGACCCTTTTATTACAGAAAACCCTTTATCAAAAGATCGTGTTGACATCAATACGCTAAAGGCAGATTATATTTTACTTACACATGCGCATCAAGATCATATTTTGGATGCAGAGGCTATTGCAAAAAATACGGGAGCTACCATTGTGAGTAATTATGAAATCGCAATGCATTACCAGGCAAAAGGATGTAATGTACACCCAATGAATCATGGAGGTGCATGGAATTTCCCCTTCGGAAATGTTAAATATGTACATGCTGTTCATACCAGTGCTTTCCCAGATGGAAGTTACGGAGGTCAGCCTGGTGGTTTTGTAATTACTACCGACACTAAAGCAATTTACATTGCAGGGGATACTGCCTTAACTATGGATATGAAGCTTATCCCCATGAAAACAAAACTAGACCTTGCTATTTTACCTATCGGAGATAACTTTACAATGGGCGTTGATGATGCTATTATGGCGAGTGATTTTGTGCAATGTAACAAGGTCCTTGGTGTACATTATGACACCTTTGGGTATATAGAAATTAATAGCGATGATGCATTACAGAAATTTTCTGACGTAGGGAAGGAGTTAATTTTATTAGCAATTGGTGAACGTGTCACTTTATAACAATAGTATTAAATAGATCTCTTGAAAGCACATTATAAAAAACATATTCTCGAATTTAAAATGCCAAGTGGCACATCTCGCGGTATTTTAAAAACCAAAGAAACTTGGTTTATTATCCTTGAAGATGAGGGTGGTCACGGTTTTGGTGAGTGCGGTATGTTACGTGGTTTAAGCATTGATGACCGTCCAGACTATGAAGAAAGGTTGCAGTGGGTTTGTGCTAATATTCACCTTGGAATGCAAGAATTGTATGCTGCATTAACGGAGTTTCCATCCATTCAAATAGGAGTAGAAATGGCTTTTATGTCTTTGCAAAGCGATGATCCATTTCAAATATATCCATCTGCCTTTTCTAAGGGTGAGGCATCTATTGCTATAAACGGGTTAATATGGATGGGAGACAAGGCTTTTATGAAGCAACAAATTTCAGTAAAACTAAAGCAGGAATTTCGGTGTATTAAAATGAAAATTGGTGCAATTGATTTTGACACAGAACTTACACTTTTAAAAAACATAAGGCAGGAGTTTCCGGCTTCAGAAATTGAAATTAGAGTGGATGCTAATGGAGCTTTTAGCCCCCAAGACGCATTAGAGAAACTAAAAAGGCTATCAGACTTTGAGCTTCATTCTATTGAGCAACCAATAGCTCCAAAACAGTGGGATGAGATGGCTATTTTGTGCAAAGAAAGCCCATTAGATATTGCATTAGATGAGGAATTAATAGGTGTCTTCTCTGTTGAAGATAAAACAGCATTACTCCAGCACATTAACCCTCAGTATATTATTTTAAAACCGAGTTTTATTGGCGGTTTTACAGGTAGTGACGCGTGGATCGATTGTGCTGAGGTACAGCAAATAAAATGGTGGATCACTTCAGCCCTTGAGAGTAATGTAGGATTAAACGCAATTTCGCAGTATACGTTTACAAAAAATAGTACATTGCCTCAAGGTTTAGGGACAGGTAGCTTATACACTAATAATATAGGGTCTCCACTAGAAATTACACAAGGAACTCTGCAGTATAACCCCATTAAAAAATGGAAATTTATTTATAATTTATGAATTACATTCAACAAGCGTATAAAGGGAAAAATGAAACATGGATGTTTGTTCTCACTTTTATATTAACAGCAGGGTTGTTTATTTATAGTCTTGTATTTTTTATCTTTTTTAGTGATGATGTTGACCTTGCAGAACAACAACGAAAGCTTATTGAAACCATACCAAGTAAAAACTTTTGGTTGGCATTTAACTTAATACCCTTTGCTTTTTTGTTAGGTCTCTTGTTTTTATTGGTTAAATTTCTTCATCATCGCAGTATTTTATCCCTAACAACATCACGGAAAAAAGTAGATTGGCGTCGTGTCTTCTTCTCCTTTTCTCTTATTGCTATTATTACATTAGTTTCTTTTGGTATTTCATACTACAATGATCCATCACAAGTAGTGTTGCAGTTTGATCCATTAAAATTTGGTGTTTTGTTGGTGTTAAGTCTTCTCTTGTTTCCTCTACAAATAGGCTTTGAGGAGTTCTTGTTTAGAGGCTATATGATGCAGCATTTAGGTGTTTTATTAAAGAACAGATGGCTTCCATTACTCATTACATCAATACTGTTTGGGGTGTTTCATAGTGCCAATCCAGAGGTAGAGGAGATGGGCTACAGTGTCATGATATTTTATATTGGTACGGGACTACTATTGGGTATTATGACATTAATGGATGATGGGCTAGAATTAGCATTAGGGTTTCATTTTGGTAATAATCTTTTAGCGGCTACCTTAGTTACTTCAGATTGGTCTGCATTGCAAACAAATGCTATCTTTAAATTCACTGCAGAAGAGGCAGGAACGAGCACTTTAATTGATGTTATTTTACCAGTATTGGTATTATATCCCATTATTTTAGTAATATTAGCAAAGAAATACAAGTGGAATAACTGGACCCAAAAGCTCTTTGGGAAAGTAGTACCACCAAGTGTTCAAAATCTCAAAAAGATATAAAATAGTCTAAGGAGAAAAATAAATACTACAAATGAACCATTTTTGAAACCATCTCAACAACTACACCCTTCTTTTAAATTTAATGGTCTTCAGTTTGAGACCTCTGAAGAACTTGTTCTTTTTGCTCAAAAGTTAAAAGAAACAGGAGCTCCGTATGAAGTCGCTATTGCTCGTTTTATTGTAAAATGGTTTAATGATAAGCCGTATGTAAAAGTAAAAACCTCTGGATCTACAGGGGCTCCCAAAAAGATAAAGTTACTTAAAACAAATATGGTTCATAGCGCCTTTGCTACCGGATTATATTTTAACCTAGGAGCAGAAAATACAGCACTACTTTGTTTGTCTGCAAAATATATTGCAGGAAAAATGATGCTTGTGCGTGCCTTAACGATGGGTTGGGATTTGCATATAGTAGCACCAGATAAGGATGCTATTACACAATATGATAATGCATACGATTTTGCGGCAATGGTTCCATATCAAGTATATCACACCTTTAGTGCACTTGATAAAATAAAAATACTCATTATTGGCGGAGGTGTTATCGCCCCAGATTTAGAAGCTAAACTACAATCAAAAAGCACAGAAGTGTATGCTACTTATGGCATGACGGAGACCATCACACATGTTGCCATGCGACGCGTAAATGGCCACAATAGAACTAATATATATAGCGCTTTGCCTAACATTAGCTTTAGTACAGATGCTAGAGGTTGCTTAGTTGTTGACGCACCTAACTTAACAAGCCCTGAGGTTGTTACTAATGACGTTGTTACCCTTATTAGCCCTACAAGTTTTGAGTGGCTTGGCAGGTACGATAATGTTATTAATAGTGGAGGTGTAAAGTTATTTCCAGAAAAAATAGAACGCCTATTACGAGATTTCATTAAGGTTCCTTTTATAATATCGTCACTACAAGATCAGGCTTTGGGTGAGCAGCTTATTTTGGTACTTGAACTTGAAAATCCAAAAGAAGCATCCAATTATCGTACTGTGATTTCTGAACTAGAACCCTATCAAAGGCCAAAAAAAATATTTACACTTTCAAAATTCCCGCTAACAGAGACAGGTAAAATTAAGCGTAGCAGTATTAGAAGTATTGTTAAAGGGTATCACTAGTACTTTTAATACCAAGTCTTTTTTTAAATGTTTCACTATTGGGTATTTTTTTTCTTTTAGCTATCTTTCTGGAGCAAATTAAACCCTCATGAAACATTCTTTTTTTTTATTGCTTTTAACAGCTTTTATTTCGGCAACGACTATTCCAGAAGTTCAAACACAAATACTTTCTGAGCGTGATCGTGCTAGCTTACGTGACGAAATTCTAAAAGACAGATTCGAAAACGTACTTCCAAAATTAATGGATGATACGGGTATCGATATGTGGTTACTAATTGCTAGAGAATATAATGAAGATCCAGTAATGCGCACCATGCTTCCTGCAAAATGGTTGAATGCGCGTAGAAGAACTATTTTGGTTTTTTATAGAAATAAAGCTCAGAATACAATAGAGCGTCTAGCTGTTGCGAGGTACGACGTTGGAGTAAATATAACGTCTGCTTGGGATAAAGAAAAACAACCAAAACAATGGCAGCGTTTGGTTGATATTATTCAAGAACGCTCTCCTGAAAAAATTGGTTTAAACATATCAAAACATTTTGGTATTGCAGATGGTTTAGTGAAAACAGATTATGATGAACTTATCGAAGTTTTACCTAGTGCGTTGGAGCAAAAAATAGTCTCTGCAGAAAAACTAGCAATTGGTTGGATTGAGACCAGAACAGAAAAAGAAATGGAATTGTACACCCAATTAGTAGCTATTACCAGTGCTATTATTGATGAAGCATTTAGCGCTTCTGTGATCACTCCAGGTATTTCAACTACAGATGATGTAGTTTGGTGGATGAGACAAAAAGTTACAGACTTAGGGTTAGAAACATGGTTTCATCCAACCATTGATGTGCAGCGTAATAACCAGGCGTTGAAAAGCCATATATATTCATTTTCAAAAGGGGAAAAAGAAAAAATAATTATCCCAGGAGATTTGCTTCACTGTGATTTTGGCATCACATATGTTACATTAAATACAGACTGTCAAAGACATGCATATGTTTTAAAGGAGGGAGAAACTAGCGTGCCTTCTTTTTTAATATCTGCTTTTGCTGAAGGGACTAGGGTCCAAAACATCTTTACACAAAACTTTAAAACAGGACGCACTGGAAATGAAGTACTAGCAATGTCATTAGAACAGGGTGTAAATGAAGGTTTGAGACCTTCTATTTACACGCATCCGTTAGGGACCTACGGCCATAGCTCTGGTACTACCTTTGGGATGTGGGATAGTCAAGCAGGTGTGCCTGTCAATGGTGAGTATCCTTTGCATGAAAATACCGTATATGCTATCGAGCTTAACACTACTGTTTCAATTCCTAAATGGAAAAAAGACATTCGTATTATGTTAGAAGAGGCAGGGTACTGGGGGCCCAATGGGTTTAGATATGTTAATGGTAGGCAAGAAGCTATTAAAGCTATTGCTTGGTAGTGTTTTTATACCTGTATTATACCTAAGTTAAAAGGTTTCTCAATAGGTGCGTGGTTTGCAGCTTCGATACCCATAGACACCCAGGTTCTTGTGTCTAACGGGTCTATAACACCGTCTGTCCAAATACGTGAAGCAGCATAATAAGGAGATATTTGATTGTCATATCTTGCTTTTATTGTATCGTATAACGCTTTCTCTTCTTCTGGTGAAATTTCTTTCCCTTGTTTTTTTAGTGATGCTGTTTCTATTTGTAATAATACTTTAGCAGCACTATTACCACTCATTACTGCTAAATTTGCACTTGGCCATGCAGCAATTAATCTTGGGTCAAAGGCTTTACCACACATAGCGTAATTTCCTGCACCGTAACTGTTACCAATAATAATAGTAAATTTTGGAACCACACTGTTACTTAGGGCGTTTACCATTTTAGCGCCATCTTTAATAATACCACCATGTTCACTTTTACTTCCCACCATAAAGCCAGTTACATCTTGTAAAAAAACTAATGGGATTTTTTTCTGGTTACAATTGGCAATAAAACGGGTAGCTTTATCTGCACTGTCACTATATATAACGCCGCCAAATTGCATTTCTCCGGTTTTAGTTTTTACAAGAGTACGCTGGTTAGCAACAATTCCTACTGCCCAGCCTTCAATACGCGCATATCCGGTAAGGATCGTTTGGCCATAGCCCTCTTTGTATTCTTCAAATACACTGTCGTCTACCAGCCTAGAAATAATAGCACGCATGTCATATTGCTGTGCTCTAGATGTTGGAAGAAGACCATATATTTCTTTTGGGTCTTCCTTAGGCTTAGCTGCTTTTTCTCGGTTGTATCCGGCAGTGTCAAAATCGCCAATTTTTGAAACAATATTTTTTATTTTATCTAGGGCATCTTTATCGTCTTTGGCCTTGTAATCTGTTACACCGCTAATTTCACAATGGGTTGATGCACCACCTAATGTTTCGTTATCGATGCTT
>JBLHII010000069.1:0-8946 GCA_047616265.1 Minisyncoccia bacterium | reverse complement strand
AGCTATATTCCCCAAGAAATTACCAGCAATAAAGATTTTGAGAATCACGATTTCTACAATGAAGATGGGACCCCTTTTCCTCATGAAAACACTATAATTATTGAAAAATTTAAGGCCATTACTGGGATCTCAGAGAGAAGGTACGCTCAGAAAAAATATACTACCTCAGATATCGCTGCTTTTGCAGCCCAAAAGGCAATCAATTACGGTAACATTGATCCCGAAACTATAGATTATATTATAGTAGCTCACAACTATGGAGATGTAAAACATGGAGGGACACAAAGCGATACAGTACCAAGTATTGCGTCACGCGTAAAGAATATTCTAAAAATAAAAAATTCTTCTTGTGTTGCCTATGATATGATTTTTGGATGCCCTGGCTGGATAGAGTCTATGATACAAGCCAACGCTTTTATTAAATCAGGCATCGCTAAAAGGTGTTTGGTGATAGGAGCAGAAACGTTGTCAAGAGTAATAGATCCCCACGATAGAGATTCTATGATCTATAGCGATGGAGCAGGAGCAGTAGTTATAGAACATACAGAAGACACCACAGGAATCATTACACATGCCTCTGCAACTCATGCGCTAGATGAAGCTAACTTTATTTACTTCGGGGAGAGTAATAGCCTAGAAAATACCCAGACCCGCAGATACATTAAAATGAATGGTAGAAAGATCTATAACTTCGCGTTAACACATGTTCCAAATGCGATGAAAAATTGCCTGGACGCAAGTGGATATGGTATTAAAGACCTTAAAAAAATACTAATACATCAAGCCAACGAAAAGATGGACGAAGCCATTGTCAAACGCTTTTACGGCTTGTATGATAGGAGCGTTCCAAAAGACATCATGCCAATGACCATAAACACACTAGGAAATTCAAGTGTTGCTACGGTTCCTACATTGTATGATTTGATAGTACATAACAAACTAGAAGGACATCAAATAAAAAAGGGAGACCTTATTATGTTTGCTAGTGTTGGTGCAGGAATGAATATTAATGCAATGGTCTACAAAGCATAATCATGTACGAAGGTAAATATCCCAAGAAAAGATACAAAATCACCAAAGCTTTTTTGAAGCACCACATTTTAAAAGAAGAGAAAATCATTGATCTTGGAGTAGCAAATCCTTTTTCTGAAATTTTAAAAAAAGAAGGCTATTTAATCACAAATACACAAGGAGAAGACTTGGATATTAACACCCAAGCTGTGCAAGTAAATGATTATGATGTAACTACCGCTTTTGAAATTTTTGAACACCTAGTCTCCCCATTTAAAGTACTTAAAGACATCAGGTCAAAAAAACTAATTGCCTCTGTCCCACTTAAATTATGGTTTGCGTCTGCCTACAGAAGCAAGACCGATCAATGGGATAGACATTACCATGAATTTGAAGAGTGGCAATTTGATTGGCTATTAGAAAAAGCTGGATGGACCATTAAAAAGACTGAAAAATTTACAAACCCTGTTAAAAAATTTGGGTTTAGACCTATTTTGAGGTATTTTACACCAAGATACTATCTTGTTTATGCAGAACGTGTTTGAAGATAGCGATCATCATACCCGTCTATAATGAAGAAGCAAATCTAGAACGAATGCTTTCTTCTATGGTGGCACAAACGAAGACACCAACACAAGTTGTTATTGTGGATGACAACTCAACAGACAACTCTCCAAACATCATTAAAGAGTATACTAATATGTATCCTTGGATTTCAAGTATAAAGACTACTACAAGTTCCAAACACAGCCCCGGAAGTAAAGTAATACAAGCCTTTTATAAAGGATATGAAACACTCAAAAAAGACCTTGACCTCATTGGAAAATTTGATGCAGATATAATACTTCCTACTAATTATATAGAAAAAACGGTTGCACTGTTCCAGACAGATGCTGCAATAGGAATCGCTGGGGGTAATCTATATATAGAGAAAAATGGAAGCTGGGTCTATGAGAATATTTCAGAAAAAACCAAAGTGCGTGGCCCTATAAAACTTTACAGAAAGGCCTGTTTTGAGGCTATTGGAGGACTCAAAAAATCAATTGGCTGGGACTCGGTAGATGTCTTGTTAGCTGCCTTTCGTGGATGGAAAACAAGCACAGACCCCTCACTACACGTAAAACATCTAAAAATCACTGGAAAAGCCTACTCAACTGAGGCCAAGTACAAACAAGGAGAAGCATTTTACAGAATGCGCTACGGAAAATCACTTACTAGGATTGCTGCTCTAAAACTAGCTATGGCTAAAAAAGATATTCTTTTGTACACAAACTGTATGCGGGGCTATTATCTCTCCAAAAAAGAAGAACTCGCCTTTATTGTAACAGAAGAAGAAGGTGTATTTATTAGAAACCTACGTTGGGAAGGTATAAAAAAAAAGATACTATATCGCGCTGTTAACACTTAGCAAAGGGATTATGTTTACTTTTAAAAAATGAAATTTGTAATGGGAGAAAGATTCAAAATAATACTCAGCGTATTGGCTTTAAGCATCAGTATAGGGTGTGGATCAAACAAAGGAACTACCGAAGTTCGTAAAAAACCGAAAAATATAATCTTACTTATTGGAGACGGCATGGGTTTAAGTCAGGTTTCCGCAAGCTATTTCTTCAAAGAAACGACACCAAATTTTGAGCGCTTTAACACCATTGGGCTTATTAAAACATCTGCTGCTGACGCTTTAGTCTGCGACTCTGCTGCAAGTGCAACTGCCTATGCAACTGGAGTAGCTACCTACAATGGTGCTATTGCTGTTGATATGCAAAAACAAGCAGTACCAACTATTATTGAAATAATAACAGCTAAACATATTAGCACTGGAATTATCTCGACATCATCTATTATGCACGCAACTCCTGCTAGTTTTTATGCACACGTTAGCTCAAGAAAATCTTATGATGAAATTGCTAGCTACATACCTACTTCAAATATTGATTTTATAGCAGGTGGCGGAACACAATTTCTAGATAAAAACAAAAGAGAAGACAAACGGGATCTCTTTAAAGAATTAATAGAGAACGGCTATAATGTTGAAATAGATAGCCTACCCAACGTAGTTTCAGATAAAAAACAAGCTATTTTTTTAGCAAATGACGGCATGCTAAAAATGTTAGATGGCCGAGGAAATTTTTTACCAACTGCGACCAAAGTTGCCTTAGAAAAATTATCTAAAAATGAAAATGGCTTTTTTTTAATGATTGAAGCTGCTCAAATAGATTGGGGCGGCCACAATAATGAAGTAGAATATCTAATAACTGAATTACTAGACTTTGACAACACCATAGGGGTCGCATTAGACTTTGCTGCAGAAAATGAAGAAACATTAGTTATTGTTACCGCAGACCATGAAACAGGTGGGTTTACACTCTCGGCTGATGGGGGCGATTACAACAAAATAAAACCCACATTCGCTACAGGAGGGCATTCTGCGACGATGGTTCCAGTATTTGCAAAAGGGCCAGGAGAAGAAGCCTATGGAGGCATTTATAAAAACACTGCGCTGTTTCAAAAAATGATGAATATTTTCAATAAAAATTAATTTCATCTTAAAGATATATTAAAAACACTCGTCATAAATTTAGTACCTTAGCAATAGCTATATATTATGAAATACCTAGAAGATACTGGATCTTACTTTTTAATGCTTAGACGTACTTTTAGTGGTTTCACAAAAGGGGATGTATTAAAAGAGTTAATATTCAAAGAAATTGACGATTTAGTAATGAGCTCACTAGGGATTGTTAGTTTCATTGGTTTTTTTGTTGGAGGTGTTATCACACTACAAACAGCTTTAAATTTAACAGACCCAATCATACCTAAAGAACTGATTGCATACGCCACTAGACAGTCAATCATTTTAGAATTTGCACCAACTTTTATCTCTATAATTATGGCAGGTAAAGTGGGTTCGTTTATAACTTCTAGTATTGGCTCTATGCGTGTTACCGAACAAATAGATGCACTAGAAGTGATGGGAGTTAATTCTTTAAACTATCTTGTTTTTCCTAAAATTATTGCACTTCTCACCTACCCTTTCTTAATAGCCATCGCTATGTTTTTAGGGATTTTTGGTGGCCTGATTGCTGGAGTATATGGAGGGTTTATAACACTCGATGAATTTATAAGAGGGTTACAAGAAGACTTTATTCCGTTTCATTTAGTCTATGCATTTATTAAAACGTATGTCTTTGCTTTTATACTTGCAACTGTTCCTGCTTGGCATGGCTATTACATGAAAGGTGGGGCCTTAGAAGTAGGTAAAGCAAGTACCAAGAGTTTTGTTTGGACTAGTGTCCTTATTATTCTTGCAAATTACATCATCACTCAATTACTTTTAAGCTAATGATACAGGTAGAAAATCTGAAAATGCGTTTTGGTTCTGAGGAAATTTTAAAAGGAATTTCTACTGTATTCGAACAGGGGAAAACCAATCTTATTATTGGTCAAAGTGGAAGCGGTAAATCTGTAATGTTAAAATGCCTTATTGGTTTATTAAAACCAGAAGGAGGTATCATATCATACCACAACAAGCCTACAAAAGAGATGAACCAAGAACAGCAGCGCATACTTAGAGAAGAAATAGGCATGTTGTTTCAAGGAGGAGCCTTGTTTGACTCTATGACCATTGAAGAAAATATTATGTTTCCGCTTCGTATGTTTAGCGATCAAAGTAAGTCCGAAATGCTAACACGTGTAAATGAAGTACTAAGCCGTGTAAATCTTGATGGAATTAATGAAAAATTTCCTGCTGAAATTTCTGGAGGAATGCAAAAACGTGTTTCTATTGCGCGTGCAATTGTGAACAACCCCAAGTACCTGTTTTGTGATGAACCCAACTCTGGATTAGATCCAAAAACAGCAACGGTGATTGATAACCTTATTCAAAGAATTACACATGAAAACAACATCACAACAATTGTTGTTACGCATGACATGAACTCAGTTATGGAAATTGGAGAACACATTAATTTCCTTAAAAATGGACTCCTTGTTTGGAAGGGGACACAGGAAGAAATCTTTAAAACTAAGAATGTAGATGTGACAGATTTTGTGTACTCAAGCAACTTATTTAAAAAATAAGAGACGTACAAAACAATATAAAACCTTAATCAAGCACTAGGCTATCTGTAGGCACTTTATACTTTAGCCATTCATACAAACGTTTCTTATCTGCGGAAATTTTAATAGGTGATAAAGAATCTTTCCATTGTGCAGTAAATACAGTAAGCGTATCAATCTTCTTAAAATTTGATATCAATTTTTTGGAAAAACTTAAGCCCTTCAACCCTTCATAATTTATACGAGCTTCTTCTGCTATCGACTCAAAAGGGATTAGATCTGCTTCTAACCTACTAAGCTTTGCTAGTTTTTCCTCTAAAAAGATAATCTTTTGATTTTTACTCATCAAATCTAGAGAATCCCTAAAACGAAGTTCTGCTATATATTTCACTTCGTCTTTATACGAATTATCTTTACTACTTTGATTCAACAATAGGGTAACTTCTTGTAAATTCGAATAGGTAACCATACGCTTTTTAAGAACATTCATAGTCATTTCTTCAATTTGATCTGCTCCAAAAGAAGTGAGCTCAATAGTAGAAATTCCTCCTGGGTTAAATTGATATGCTGCATATTTTTTAATGTAATTAGCATTAGGTAGGCCACTTAATTCATTTTCAATAAACTGTTTTGCAGAATTCTCAAACGTACTTTCTTTATATACTTTATAAAAAGTATATGCTGGAAAAACCATTACGAGTAAGGCTACTAGTGAGGCGAATCTAGCGGTATTTTTTCGCTTTACAGAATTCACGTATCGTATCATAGGAAAACGCAATACCTTAAGCACAAGAAATGTAGCAATAGCGATAAAAATCGTGTTGATGATAAATAAGTACATTGCTCCACCAGCAAATGCTAAACCGTTAGGGTTTCCTATTAAAGCTTCAGAAAGACCATAACCTACTGTACACAAAGGAGGCATTAAAGCGGTAGCAATAGCAACTCCAAATATAACACTCGCTATTGTTCCTTTTTTAGTTCTAGCAATAATCAATGCCAAACCACCAAAAAAGGCTATTAATACATCTCTTATATCTGGTTGTGTTCTCGCTAGAAGTTCTGAAGACTCCTCTCTTAACGGAAAAAACCAAAAAAACATAAATGCTGTAAAGACACTGAGCACAACCATCACCCCGAAATTAATAAGTGATTTTTTAAGAGTGAAAATATCGTTGATAGCTATCGACATTCCTATGCCCAAAATTGGACCCATTAAAGGTGAAATAAGCATGGCACCAATAACCACAGCAGTAGAATTTGCATTAAGACCTATAGAGGCTACAAAAATTGAACAAATTAAAATCCACGCAGTTGCTCCTTTAAAGGGCACATCATTTTTAATCGCCTCAATGGTAGCTTCACGATCTGTGTCTGCTCTAAAATCGAGGAGCTCTATAAAAAATGACTTTAAACTTTTTAAAAGTCCTTTCGCATCTTGACGAACCGCCTTTTTGTTTTGCTCAAATTCCGTATCGGTAGATTCTATCATTTGGTTAAATTAAGAACTCATTTAATGTATCTGTTATTTTAAAAACTCAACTTCTGCATTGGGTTGAAACAAGTATATTTTTCCAGTTGCAACTTCTAAACACTCATAGCGCTTAACACGCTTGTTACCACGTTTAAAAATTTTACCATTGTAGAGTCTGAATTTTCCACCTGCAGGAATCTCAAAGATATAATTTTTTTCGTTTTCGGGGTCAAATTGTTTTAAGGCCAGTGATAATATTGCATCTGTATCACTACTTGCTTTTGGATTTTTAAAATGCAAGGCCAATACGGGTAATAGTTTTGATGGAAAGACTTCTGGACTTATAAAAGGCAACATAAGTTGTTGAAATGTGAACTTCCATTCCTTTCCGTGTGGCTTTATGTTTCTTCCAAACTTCTGAAATGCAACTAAATGAGCTATTTCATGAATCAACGTAATAAAAAAACGGTAGGTATTAAGACTGGCATTTACGGTGATTTGATGTTGCCCGTCTGCTGTTTTTCTATAATCACCGTGGCGCGTAACGCGCTCATTAACAATTTTGAGATATACATCATTCTCTTTAATAAGCTCAAAGGCAGGAACTAGCGCAGCTTGTGGAATGTATTTTGACAGTGCTTCTATCATACGCTTAAGGAGTTGAACTAGATACTTCTAATATTTTACCATTATAAAATTTGTGACCAGTTAACGAGAAATCAATTATATACTTGGCCATTTCTATAGCTGTTAACGGAGCTTTATACCCAGGAAAAGCCTCTTCTAACATTTCTGTTTGAACAGCACCTAGGGCCAATACATTAAAGGATGGACCTGTTTCTTTAAATTCTTCTGCTAAGAGTTCTGTAAGCGTAATAATGGCCCCTTTACTGCTACTATAAGCAGCAAGGCCAGGAAATTTTGCACTTCCCTGCACACCACCCATACTACTTATATTAACCACATGACTTGATTTTTTTAAAAAAGGCAAAACTGCTTGAGTAAGCGAGAATGCTCCAAATACATTAACATCATAGCTTTGCTTAAATTCTTCTAATGATAATTCTGAAAAAGGTTTATTAACCAAGTATCCAGAATTATTAATAAGTATATCTACATGTTTCCACCCTTTCTCTTTTAGAAAAGTTGGAACTTTCTTAATATCATCTGGGTCTGTAATATCACAAGAAAAACAATAGCAATTGGTGATCTCTAAACCAGAGATAGGTACTGCATTTCTAGATAGTGCCAACACATTGTGCCCAGCTTGGGCAAGAATGGCAATCATCTCATAACCAATGCCACGACTGGTTCCTGTAATAATTATATTTTTCATAGTTGTTTTTTAAATGTCAAAATGCATTTTATTAGGGTCTAAATAATTCCTAAATATACAAAATCCCTTAGCCATCTATTTTAGATTTCTAAGGGATTTTAATGATTTAAAATTTCAGAAAAACTATACGAACATCGTTACTGGATTTTCTATATAGTTGCGTAACGTTTGTAAAAACTTAGCTCCGGTTGCCCCATCAACAGTTCTGTGATCACATGCCAAGGTTACTGTCATGGTGTTACCCACGGCTAGTGCCCCGTTTTTAACGACTGGCTTTTGAATAATAGCTCCTACTGATAAAATAGCAGAATTAGGTGCGTTAATAATAGACGTAAACTCTTTAATACCAAACATACCCAAGTTACTCACGGTAAATGTACTTCCATCCATTTCTTGGGGTGTAATCTTTTTATTTCTTGCCTTAGCTGCTAAACTTTTTACATTCACTCCAATTTGAGAAAATGTCATTTGATCTGCAAACTTTAATACCGGCACAAGCAATCCATCATCTACGGCAACGGCGACACCAACATGGATGTGATTTGCAATACGCATCACACCTTCTGTCCATTGGCTATTTACCTGTGGGTGTTTTCTAAGGGCCATAGCACATGCTTTTACAATCATGTCATTGTAACTAATCTTGACATCTGGAGTGCTATTAATGGCTGTTCTAGAAGCCATTGCGTTGTCCATGTCTAGTTCTATAGTTAAATAATAATGGGGTGCAGAGAATTTTGATTCACCCAAACGCTTTGCAATGGTTTTACGCATTTGGCTGTTTTTAATTTCCTCAAAACTTTCGGTGCCAACAGGAGAATAAGGGACTGCCCCTCCAACTGAAGGTTGATAATTTTCTATATCACTTTTTACAATACGGCCATTCTCGCCAGATCCTTTTACTAGGTTCAAAGAAATACCTTTATCGGCTGCCATCTTTTTAGCAAGCGGAGATGCAAAAACTCTTTGTGTTGTTGATGTTGACGTTGCAACTTCTGTTTTTACTTCAGAAACAATAATAGGTTCCGTTTTAGGGGCTTCCGTTTTAGGGGCTTCTGACTTAGGA
>JBLHII010000068.1:0-8971 GCA_047616265.1 Minisyncoccia bacterium | reverse complement strand
TTGCGAGCCTGACTTACAATCTTTTGCCCAACAGGTGTGAGCTCAATAGGTTTTTTGCTTCGATCAAAAATTAAAATTTCAAGTTCTTCTTCAAGCTTTTGTATTTGCATACTCAAGGTGGGTTGTGTGACGAAAGTCTTTTGTGCTGCTTTTGTGAAATTCTTGTTTTCGGCAACAGCCAAGACATATTTTAGTTGTGTAATAGTCATGGTTAGGATGTTTGTTGTAAATATAAGGAAAACTGATAGTTTTTAGGCAGTATTTAGTTTTTGTCTATTATTTGTATGCTATTATGCTGTTATTTCAAAAGAAAAACAGAAAATACGCTCAATAAAGTAGCGGTTTTTTAGTTTATTTGTAGAAGCACGTTTGCTACACTTAAAAATAATGTTATGAATTTTTTATATTTTGATCCAGGTTTAGGAGCTATGATAGTTCAAGCCGTTGTTGCCGCTGCAGCAGGCGTTTTATTATTCTCTAAAGGTGTAATGTATAAGGTTAAAGGGTTTCTTGGTTTACTTAAAGAAGAAGAAGATACGTATGACTCTATAGACCTTGATGAGAAAGATGATGCAGATGAAACAAAATAGCACCCAAGCACATCAAGCTTCTTTTAGAGATCCCTCTGGATACATGTTTCATGACGGAGATGTCTTAAGGCGCGCTATCAATCCTATATACTTCAAACAATACAATACTTTAAAAGACAGTGGTTTTTTTAAGACATTAATTAAGAATGGGTTGTTGATACCACATCAAGAAACTTCAGTCTCTGTTGACCAAATAGTCATTAGTCCAGAGCCCATTCCTTTTATTACGAATCCGTATGAATGGAGTTTTGAGCAGTATAAGCATGCTGCTTTACATACCTTGAAAATTCAAAAATATGCATTATCAAAAGGTTTTATTTTAAAAGATGCATCAGCCTATAACGTTACTTTTCATAAGGGAAGCCCAGTTTTCATCGACACCTTGTCTTTCGATTTCTATGAAGAGAATTCACCTTGGCGAGCGTACAAACAATTTATCACACACTTTTTTGGTCCTTTAGTTTTAGCGAGTTACCATGGGACTGAGATTTTTAAAATGCTGCAAACACACATAGACGGTATTCCTGTAAAATTAATCTCATCATTACTTCCAGGTAAAACCAAATTGAGTTCTACCATTTTCACCAACATCCATTTGTTGGCAAAAATGGAACGTACCCATAGCGAAGACTATAAAGCAGAAACTAAAATTGCAAAACTTTCTTTAAAAGCACAAAATAATATCATAGATAATCTTTTTGATTTTATTAAAAAGTTGTCACTTAAAGAAGAGACAGAGTGGGGAGATTATTATGATAAAACCAATTATAATGATGTCGCATTCCAAGGTAAAAAAACATTAATTGAAGATTGGGTCACATCATTAAATCCTCAAAGACTTATTGATATTGGTGGTAACGATGGCACCTTTGCACGCACTGTTGTTCATAAAGTACCTCATGTAATTGTTACCGATATTGACAGCAATGCTGTAGCGTATAATTACAAGCAGGTACAACAAAATAAAGAAACCAACATGCTGCCTTTTGTTTGTGATGTCTTGCAGCCTGCGCCAGGGATAGGTTTAAATAATACAGAGCGTAATTCTCTTGTAGAACGTTTGCAAAATTACAGCCCAGATGTAACTATGGCATTAGCGCTTATTCATCATATTACACTAAGTGGTAATGTACCTTTTAATAGATCTGCTGAATTTTTTGCTTCTTTTTCAAAATACTTAGTGATAGAGTTTCCAACACGAGAAGATTCGTGGGTAGTGTCTTTACTTGTGAGAAAGCGTGAATTTATAAATCATTTTGACTTTTATAATCAAGCTGCTTTTGAAGCTGGCTACCAACACTATTTTGATATTGAGAAAAAGGAAGTTGTTCCTGGAACCAAAAGAGTTTTATATTTATTAAAAAACAAAGGATAGATGCCTGCAAAGAACACATCTTCTATTCTTAGCTCCTTTTTAACGTCTAGTAAGGACGCTATTTTACTTACTGCTGTAGCTGCCGGTTTATACCCAATATTGTTTTATTATAGTAATAACTTTTCACTGGTTAACTCCTGGGAGCACCTAGGATTTTTTGTAGGAAGTTTTCTAATACTTCCTGCGGTGTTTTTCTTTCTTGCCAATACATTATTTTCAACAGTTCCTTTTCTACAAAAATGGCAGCAGTATGTGCTTCCTTTTTTGGGTACGTTCACCTTTTTGTTTTTAATGAAGGTGTGTCTGTATGCGGGAATTCAAAAAAAAATAACTGTTGGTATCATTATCGTAGCTGCTTTGGTCGCTTTGTTTTTGTGGAAACAGTATAAAAAAATAATAGTGTTGCAGTTGCTACTTGCTATTATGGGGCTTTTTACGGTACTTCCTATACTAAGCAACCAGCTATTCTATACTAATGCTTGGACTCAACAACCAGACAATATTGAAGACGCTACATTTGTTAAAAAGCCTAATGTGTATTTTATTCAGCCAGATGGGTATGTTAATTTTTCTGAAATTGATAAGGGCTACTACTCTTTAGACAATGATGCGTTTAAGCAGTATTTGGAAGTGAACAATTTTAAGATGTATGAGGATTTCCGGAGTAATTATGCCTCTACACTAACTTCAAATAGTGCTACTTTTATGATGAAGCATCACTATTATGGGGAAGGCAAGAGTTTTACAGAGAACACCAATGCTAGAGATATAATTATCTCAGAGAATGCGACGCTTTCGATTTTTAAAAACAATGGCTATAAAACTTATTTCCTAGCAGAAATGCCATACTTATTACTTAATAAACCTGCCTTAGGGTATGATGTTTGTAATTTCTCCTCTCATGATGTTGGATATATTGGCACTGGTTTAGGGACGTATTATGATATCATCACCCCTCTTGAGGCCTATACAAAAGAAATGGTTGAGCAACCTAAATTTTTTTTTATTGAAATTTTTAATCCTGGACATATTCATGGTCAAAAAATAAAATCATTAGGTATTAAAGGAGAACGAGCACTTTGGCAAGAAACATTGGCCACGGCTAATGAAACACTTACCAAGACACTAGATGTAATACAAAAAAATGATCCCGACGCTCTTATTGTGATTATGGCAGACCATGGTGGCTTTGTTGGTATGGAATACACCCAACAAGCCTATACCAAGACACAAGATAGAGATCTTATTTATTCTATGTTTAGTAGTACCTTATCCATTCATTGGCCGCAAGGCAATATACCGGCATTTGATATAAATTTTAAAAGTGCTGTAAACGTTTTTAGGATTTTGGTATCTTACTTGTCGGAAGACACCTCATATCTTGAATACCTTCAAGATGACAGTAGCTATGTTATCTTAAATGAAGATGCTCCAGGGGGAGTGTATAAGTATATCGACACAGACGGAACGATCGTTTTTGAAGCGCTTCCAGAATAATACTATTTTTGAGACTCTAGTACGCAAAAGAAAACAATAATTTTATGTCCAATTATCGTGTAGAAAAATATAAACAAGAACATCGCTCAACCTGGGATGCTTTTGTTTTTGAGGCAAAAAATGCTACTTTTTTGTTTGCTCGTGATTTTATGGACTATCACAGTGATAGGTTTACAGACTATTCTTTATTAGTGTACAAAGATGATCTTCTGTATGCTGTGTTACCTGCCAATGTTAAAGAGAACAAACTCTACTCACACCAAGGACTTACCTATGGAAGTTTCGTGCTGCAAAAAAGCGCAAAACTACTTTATGCTTTTGAAGCTTTTAAAGCAATGCTTAAATACCTGAACTCAAATAACATTAGCAGCCTAGAAATCCGTAACATACCAACATTTTATAATACGGTTCCCTCAGACGAATTATCGTATTTTTTATTCAAAGCCAATGCAACCCTGATTAAAAGAGATGCATTGATGGTTATAGATACCACCAATAAAATTAAGTTTCAGAAAAATAGGCGAGAAGGTATAAATAAAGCCAAGCGAAATGGCCTGACCATTCAAGTAGACAGAAATTTTGAAGGGTTTTGGAATGAAATATTAATTCCAAATCTTCAAAAAAAACATGGTGTTGCACCCGTGCACAGTCTAAAAGAGATACAAATGCTTGCTACAATGTTTCCTGAAAACATCAAGCAAATAAATGTGTATAAAGACACTGTTATAGTAGCAGGAACTACGGTGTTTTTAACCAAAACCACAATTCATCCACAGTATGTTTCTGGAAACAGTGATAAAAATGCTTTTGGAAGTTTAGATTTGGCGTATGACTATATCATAAATCATTTTGATGCTAGTAAACGATACTTCGATTTTAATATATCAAGCGAAGAAAATGGGGCAGCCTTAAACAGCGGGCTTATTTTTTGGAAAGAAAGTTGTGGGGCACGTACCTATGTAGCAGATAATTACGTTATAGAGACTGCAGCCTATAAAACCTTAGATTTGCAGATACTATGATACCATTTATAGACATACACGCAATCAACACCCGCTTCGAAAAATCCTTTAAAAACCAGTTTCAGGATTTTTTAGATAGCGGCTACTATGTTTTAGGCAATCAAGTTAGCGCTTTTGAAAGTAGGTTTGCAGACTATTGTGAAACCCAATACTGTATTGGAGTTGGTAATGGCCTAGATGCATTGCGCCTTATTCTAGAGGGGTATAAAGTGCTAGGCATGCTTCAAGAGGCAGATGAGGTTGTCGTTGCTTCTAATACGTATATTGCAACCATTATAGCGATAAAACAAGCGGGGTTAACACCTGTATTAGTAGAAGTAGAAAAAGAAACATTCAATTTTAATATTTCAGCATTAAAAAAAGCTATTTCGTCTTCAACAAAAGCCATTATGCCAGTACACTTGTATGGCCAAATTGCACCTATGGATGAAATAAACAGCCTTGCTGTTTATAATAACCTATTGATTATTGAAGATGCTGCACAAGCCCATGGAGCCATACACCAAAATGGAAAACGTGCTGGAAATTTAGGGCATGCCGCAGGTTTTAGTTTTTACCCTAGCAAAAATTTAGGAGCTTTAGGTGACGGTGGTGCTGTTACTACAAATGATGCTTCTTTAGCAGCGGTTATAAAAAAACTACGCAATTATGGATCTTCATCAAAATATGTTAATGAGTTATTAGGTGTAAACTCAAGGCTTGATGAAATACAGGCCAGTTTTCTATCTGTTAAATTACCTCTTTTAGATTCAGATAATGCTGCAAGAAGAAAAATAGCGGTTGCGTATATACAAGGAATTATAAATCCAAAAATTGTGCTACCGGTTTATGATGGTACTAAAAATCATGTGTTTCATTTATTTGTGGTTCAAGTAGCTTCCAGAAATCAATTTCAAGACTATCTTAAAGGGGCAGGAGTGAGCACATTAATACATTACCCTATTGCTCCGCACCGTCAAGAGGCATTAAAAGAATTTAAAACATTACAATTTCCTGTTTCAGAAAAACTACACCAACACGTTATTAGTTTGCCGATGAGCCCAGTGATGACTTCAACTCAAATTGAAAAAGTAATCAACGTTGTAAATGCATACTAATTGAAAATACCACACTTTATAAAAAGTAATATTTTGCTAAAGATGACCTCTTTAAATGCTGTTGTGGTATCTATTAGGTTATTAGTATCTGCTGTTGTACAGCGTTTACTGTTTGATCTAGTTGGTGCAGAAGGCCTTTTTAAAATTGGTCAATTACGTAGTCTTACACAGTTGCTCACTTCATTAACTTCTTTGGGAGTTTTTAATGGGGTTGTTAAGTACCTTTCTCAATATAAAGAAGACAAACCTAAGCTGCAAGCGCTTTTTTCTACTGCTTTTGTTTTTATGATTATAGGAACATTGCTTTCTAGTACGGTACTATTTTTCTTTGCAACACCCATAAGCAATTACCTCTTTACCGATAGTGTAGACTATAGTTTTGTTATAAAATTTGTTGCTGTCTTAGCTCCAACTATAGCCATACAACGTGTGTTTATTGGTGTTGTAAATGGCTTGTCTGAATATAAAAAGTTTGCAAAGATTGAACTCATTAGCTATCTGCTTAGTATTGTGTTGCTTGTAGGGTGTCTTTATCAATACAATCTATCTGGAGCCTTGCTTGCTATTGTTTTAGCGCCTGCAATACAGGTGCTTGTTATTCTTACGATTTTTTATAAACTACTTAATGAGTATGTGCAGTTCTCAAAATTGAAATTTAAAACTCCGTTTTTAAAAAACCTGTTGGCTTTTACACTCATGTCTTTTGTTGCTACTATTTTACTCCATTTTGTAGAAATAGATATTCGTTCTATGCTTGCCGAAAAAATGAGTGAAAAAGATGCTGGAGTCTGGACGAACATTACATTTATTTCAAGAAATTACATGGTCTTTTCTGGGTCTTTATTCTCTCTGTATGTGCTTCCAAAGTTTGCAGGAATCTACACTGGAAATGCTTTTAAGCAAGAAGTTCTATCGATCTATAAAACCTTGTTGCCTATTTTTGGATTGGGAATGATACTTGTGTTTTTTGGAAAGTCTATCATTGTACATTTGTTATACCCTGGATTAGACGAAATGTTGCCGTTGTTTAAGTGGCAATTGTTAGGAGATTTTATTAGACTAGCATCCCTGGTTTTAGCGCATCAGTTTCTCGCTAAAAAGATGGTACGTAACTTTATCTTTTCAGAGCTATTGTCTCTAGGGTTGTTTTATGGTTTTGCCAACTATTTGGTTGCTGAGTATGGCGTAGAAGGTATTGTTATAGGTCACTTCTTACGGTATATCATTTATTTCTTGGTGGTGGTTTTCTTAGTGTGGCGTTATTTTAAGAATCAAAAAACACAAGACGCAGAGGCCACTATTGTAGCCTAAGCTATTTCCAAGCCTCAAGATACTGCTGTGCTATTTTTTTATGGTCATGATGTACTTTGATAAAGCGTTGGGCAGCCAGGCCAATTTCTGTAATTTTCTCTGGATTTTTGACGAGATCCTCTAGGGCAAGAACCAAACTATCTACATTTGGAAGTGCATTAATGGCAACAGGGTTGACTAGCTTGTAATGTTTCATAAAACAAGATTCTGCACCGGTAAAAACTACTTTTGCTTTGGCCATAGCTTCCAAAGCGTTATACCCTTGGTCATATGCAAATACTTGGTCTAAGATGATATGCGCATTGTTGTATTTTTCTATGTATTGGGTGTAGGGCAAATTCTCAACAATTTCTACCTGTACTTTTTTCGGAAATTTTTGTTTAATAATTGCGAGTGCTTTTTCAAAGTAAGAAATCCCTTTACTGTGGTAATTTGTTCTGTTAATTCCCATAAAAATAACAATAGGACCCCCCGTATCGATTTCACAAACACGAAGCTTTGACCTGTTTATTGGGTTTGGGATTAATCCTAGATACTTTTTATTATCTACCAGTGGCATGTGGTAATCATAATCACTAGCAATGCAACCATCTATATTTTCAAACACAAAATCATGTAGTTTTTTAAAGGGTGGAGTTAGGTACTTTAAGATGTTTTTAAATTGATCTTTAGAGACGCTACCGTCTTTATAAGCGCTTAAAATAGAGTAGGGGTTCGCATCGCTTAATTGATGTTTCACACTCAAATAGTCTGTGCCACAGCATAATAAAAATAGTTTTTTATTGTTTTGTTTCAAGAACGAAATCATTTTTATTTCGTTTTTAGGAGTGGCTCCAAATGGGCTTTCATTAATGAGTTGTACCACATCAAACCCCTTCAGCTTTTGCGAAGTATTAAAAAACTGCATCGTCATATGCCAAGAAGTGAGCTCAATATTAAAAAGCTGATACATGCCAATTTTAATTTTTCGGGCTAAACCAGTATCAAAGGTTCTTTTTATTTTAAGATCACTTGGATACTTTTTAAAGTAATCTCCCGTTGAAATAAGGATGACTTCGTGACCCAAATCACGCAGTCCTTCTTGCAACGAATTGTGCAATCTGCTATATTCACCAACGAGAAGGATCTTCATATTTATGGTATCTTTGGGTTTTGGTATGCATCAAAAATAACATTAATTGATGACGCAAACAGCGCATAAAAAGAAATTTAAAATTTGCCTAGTTTCTATCTCTTTGGCAAAAGGTGGAGCAGAGCGTTCTGTAGCTATGCTTTCACAGATGCTTTCAAGTTTAGGGCATCAGGTGCATATCGTTGTTTTAAATAATGAAATTGACTTTAAACACTCCGGTACGATCCTTAATCTAGGTATTCTTAAATCAAATAGCGATTATTTTTTAGCCAGACTATTTCGGTTTAAAAAATTACGCAGGTATTTAACAACACAATCATTTGACGTTGTAATTGATCATAGGCCCAAAAACGAATATTTTAGAGAGTTATTTTACAGCAAGTACGTTTACAAAAAAACACCATTTATATATGTAGTTCATAGTTCAAATAAAGAAGAATATTTCACAAAGGAAGTTTCTAAAATGGCTTCCATCTACGAAGAAGGACTAGCTACCATTGCTGTTTCAAACCATATTCATGAACATATTGTCGTTGCAAATGGTATTTCAAGTGGTCTTATTATTCATAATGCATACAATCCAGCGTGGCAAGAACAACCATCATCAGAAACACACCTTCCTACCAATTATATACTTAGTTACGGAAGAATCTATGATGCTATAAAGGATTTTTCTTTTTTAATAAAATCTTTTAATGCTTCTCAGGTGTGGAGAGATGGAGTTTCTTTAGTGATTATGGGTGATGGTCCAGATAAAGAGATGTTGCAAGATCTTGTTAAAAATCAAGCTTGCAAAAAACACATTGTCTTTTTACCCTTTACAAAAGAACCTTTTGGTATTATAAAAAATGCTAGATGTGTTACCCTGACAAGTACATATGAAGGATTTCCAATGGTGTTGGTAGAATCTTTGTCATTAGGAATTCCTGTCGTTTCTTTAGATATTG
>JBLHII010000067.1:0-9333 GCA_047616265.1 Minisyncoccia bacterium | reverse complement strand
AAGACGAAATTTGAAATCTAATTATTTTGTATAATATTAATTTATAACTGTTCTAAATAATAAAATTATATGCTGGGTTGATAAACTCTTGTACATTTGCAACAACACCATTATTATATGAAAAAACGCAGCACATTTAATCTATTTGTTTTCAGTATTTTAGTTACTTTTTTTACACAAGTTGCCATTGCGCAGCCAGGCAGTGTGATTGTAAATGCTGATTCAGAAATTAATGAATTACTCCTTTTAAAAAAGAGCTTGGAAAAAGAAAATAAAATAGATGAAGGATTTACCATCCAGTTATTTTATGGAGAGGTCGAACTAGCCAATATCACTTTAAAAGAATACAAAAGTAGCTATAGCTCTTGGCCTGCGTCTATAGAATATGAAACACCAAACTACAAAGTGTGGGCAGGAAATTTTGCTACAAGAATTGAGGCCGACAGAGCCTTAATCGTAGTCAAGAAAAGGTTTTCAGGTGCTTTTATTTTAGAAAAGAAGATGTAATTACCTTAAGAAAAACAATAAAGTTAAGACACATTCACTTGAAGGTATTCTAAAGAATACAAAATAACTAATAAAAAAAAGAGCTAGATTCTAACATGAATCTAGCTCTTTTTGTATTCTTCAAACTGTGTTTGAAATTATTCTTATTTCAATTTTTTCTTCACAGCTACTTCATGGAAGCTTTCTATGACATCCCCTTCTTGGATGTCATTGTAGTTCTTAACTTGTATACCACAATCATATCCTTTAGCAACCTCCTTAGCATCGTCTTTAAATCGTTTTAAGCTATCTAATTGACCTGTATATATTACAACACCCTCACGAATCAAACGTATACTTGCGCTGCGAATAATCTTCCCGGTCATAACCATACAACCTGCAATAGTACCCACTTTAGAAATCTTAAAGGTTTCACGTATTTCTGCAGTACCCGTAATCTCTTCTTTCATTACTGGAGACAACATCCCTTCCATTGCATCTTTCAAGTCATTGATTGCTGCATAGATGATACTGTAGGTGCGTATATCGATTTCTTCTTTATCTGCTATTTGACGCGCATTACCCATTGGGCGCACATTAAATCCAATAATAATTGCATCTGAAGCGGTTGCTAATAACACATCACTTTCGGTGATAGGCCCAACAGCTTTATGAATTATATTGACCTGAATTTCTTCAGTAGATAATTTTTGGAAACTATCTGTTAATGCTTCAACAGATCCATCAACATCCCCTTTCAGGATAATGTTCAATTCTTTAAAGTCACCTAATGCAATACGACGTCCTATTTCATCTAAAGTAATATGGCGTTGTGTTCTAACAGATTGCTCACGTTGTAATTGTGTGCGACGGCTAGCAATATCTTTTGCTTCGCGCTCATCTACAAACACATTAAACTTATCTCCAGCTTGTGGTGCTCCTGTTAAACCAAGAATAGAAACTGGCGTTGAAGGCCCTGCCTCAAGTACTTTCTTACCTCGCTCATCATGCATTGCCTTTACTTTTCCACTATGCTGACCAGCCAATACATAATCTCCAATATTTAGTGTTCCACCTTGCACCAATATTGTTGAAACATAGCCTCGTCCTTTATCTAAGAATGCTTCTACTACAGTACCACTGGCAACTTTATTTGGATTTGCTTTAAGCTCTAGTAGTTCTGCCTCAAGCAATACTTTTTCTAATAATTCTGGAACTCCTTCACCTGTTTTGGCAGAAATATCATGAGATTGTATTTTACCCCCCCAATCTTCAACAAGAAGATTCATTTGTGCTAATTGTTCTTTAATCTTTTCTGGATTTGCGTCTGGCTTATCAATTTTGTTAATAGCAAATACAATTGGAACTCCTGCAGCTTGTGCATGACTAATAGCTTCTTTTGTTTGTGGCATTATGGCATCGTCTGCCGCCACTACAATAATAGCTATATCTGTTACTTGAGCACCTCTGGCACGCATGGCTGTAAAAGCCTCGTGACCTGGTGTGTCTAGGAACGCCATTTTTTGGCCATCCTTTAGCTCTACTCCGTATGCTCCAATATGCTGTGTTATACCACCAGACTCTCCTGCAATAACATTTTCTTCACGAATATAATCTAGTAATGATGTTTTACCATGATCAACATGACCCATTACCGTTACAATAGGAGCTCTCCCTTTTAAATCTTCTGCAGCATCTTGAATTACTTGAATAGATTCTTCAATATCTGCTGTAATAAACTCCACTTCATATCCAAATTCTTCAGCAACAATAGAAATTGTTTCTGCATCCAAACGTTGGTTCATCGTTACCATCATTCCTAATGACATACATGCAGATATAATTCCTGTAACAGGAGTATCCATCATTGTAGCCACTTCACTCACGGTAACGAATTCAGTCACTTTTAATACTCTGTTATCTAATGCTTGTTGTGCTAATTCATCCTCGGTCTTTTGACGATGAACATCGCGTTTCTCTCTTCTATATTTAACCCCCCTACCTTTAGAAGACTTTCCTTTTAGTTTCTCTAAGGTTTCTCTAACTTGTTTTTGTACATCCTCTTCGCTAGGTTCTGCTTTTGGCACATTAGCACGTTGCACTACTCTGCGAACTGGAGCGCCTCTTTTTTCTCTTACATTTCCGGTAGCACCTGTTTTTGGAGCTTCTTTAGTAATACGGCGTCTACGTCCTTTTTTCTCAACGGAAGCACCTGCCGCAGGTTTCTTTTTTTCTGGTTTTTTAAATTGGGTTAAATCAATTTTTTGTCCAGTAAAATTAGGGCCATTTAGTTTTTTATATTTTGTAGCAACCGTCTCTACATCTTCTGTACTTGGGGCTTCTGCCTCAATATCTTTCTTGGCTGGTATTTCTTTTTTTGTTTTTACTGCTTTAGCTGCTTCTTTATCTAATGCAGTTGCTGCCTTTTTAGCAGCAGCTTTTTTCACTGGAGTTTCTTCTTGAACAACCTGAATTGCTGCAGTTGTTTCTTCCGAAGCAGCAACAACCTCCTCTTTAGCAACTGGAGTGTCTTGCTTTTCAGTGGGCTTTTGTTTTGCCTTAACATTGCCTTTGGCGTCAAGATCTACTTTACCCACCTTCTTAGGACCTTTAAGAGTTGCTTTAGCCTCAATCACTTTTTCTTCAGCAGCTTGGGCAGCTTTTTCTAAAGCGATTGCTTCTGAAGCAGCTTTTGCAGCAGCCTCTTGATCTGCTCTACGCTTTTCTTCTTCTTCTCGTTCACGTTCGCGGTCCTTAAAGAGTTCTTCTTTCTCTTTACGTTTTTCTTCACCCACTTCTTTGGATTCTACTTTTTTCTCTTTGTCCTTTGCAAATTCTTCTGACAAGAGTGTATACTCCGTGTTAGAAATTTTTGCAGTAGGGCGCGCCTCTATCTCTACGCTTTTAGATTTTAAAAAATCTACTGCGCGATCAAGAGAGATATTAAACTCCTTAAGGACCTTATTGAGTCGTATCGATTTTACTTCAGCCATAAAAATGCTTGTCTGTTCTTTTTAACTACGTTGAAACTTGATGACAAAAATACTAATATGTATCCTACTCGTCAAATTCTTCTTTTAATATATTTATAACTTCTTGTATTGTCTCTTCCTCAAGGTCGGTACGTTTTACAAGGTCGTTAAAATCATAATCTAATACACTCTTGGCAGTGTCAAGGCCAATCTTGTGAAACTCTGCGATGATCCATTCATCAATTTCATCACTAAACTCTCTTAATTCTACATCTTCTTCTGCTCCTTCACGCAATACGTCAATTTCATATCCGGTTAATTGACCTGCAAGTCTAATGTTGTGACCTCCACGACCAATAGCTTTACTTACCTCTTCTGGACGTAAAATCACCTCAGCACGCTTGGTCTCTTCATTAATCTTGATAGAAGTCACTTTAGCAGGGCTTAAGGCGCGTGTTATAAAAAGATTTAAATTAGTGGTATAATTAATTACATCAATATTTTCATTTCCTAATTCACGAACAATTCCGTGAATCCTAGACCCTTTCATCCCTACACAGGCACCAACTGGGTCGATACGATCATCATAGCTTTCTACAGCTACTTTGGCCTTTTCACCAGGAATACGCACTACTTTTTTAACAGTAATTAAACCATCAAAAACTTCTGGGATTTCTTGTTCAAACAATTTCTCCAAAAATACAGGATTAGCACGTGACATAACAATAGACGGCTTATTTCCTTTTAATTCAACACTTTCAATAATACCCCGTACGTTGTCTCCTTTTCTAAAGAAGTCTGAAGGTATTTGTTTGTCTTTCGGCAAGATAATCTCATTTCCTTCATCATCCAACAAAATAATAGCTCGATGACGTATATGATGAACTTCTGCAGTGTATATCTCACCTTCTAAGTCTTTAAATTGCTTGTAGATGATCGTATTATCATGCTCGTGTATTTTTGAAATCAAGTTTTGTCTTAATGCTAATATAGAACGACGTCCTAACTGCATTAGCTTCACTTCTTCAGAAACATCTTCACCTACTTCAAAATCATCTTCAATCTTTCTTGCTTCTGTCAACGATATTTCCTCATTTGGATCCATCACATCTTCATCTGCAACCACCACACGGTTTCTCCAAATCTCCAAATCTCCTTTGTCTGGGTTTACAATAATATCAAAATTATCATCACTCCCATATTTTTTCTTTAAAGCATTTCTAAAAACATCTTCAAGTATCGCCATAAGCGTTACTCTATCAATCTGCTTGTCATCTTTAAATTCTGAAAATGACTCAATTAAGGCTAAATTTTCCATATCATTTTAATTAAATATTACCATAACTTTTGCTTCTACAATATCTGTGTAAGGCAGTACCGCTTTTTTCTGAACCGTTACTTTTCCTTTTCCAACGGGCTTTGGCTCGCGCGCTTTCCACTCAAGTGTCACCTCGTTGTCTGTTGCTTCTGTAATCTCACCTTCTATAGTTTCACCTTGTGTTGTTTTTAACTGTAAGGTTCTTCCTATATTTTTCTTGTACTGCCTAGGCATACTCAATGGGCGTGATACCCCAGCTGAGAAAACATCTATTGAGAAATCTTCTTCTTCTCTATCTAGATTGTGTTCTATTGCTCTACTTATTGCAATACAATCTTCCACTCGCACTCCTTCGTCACCATCAATAATAACAGTGATTTTATTGTCAGAAGCAATCTCCATGTCAATTAAAAACAAATGGGTATGTTCTTTTAATGCTTCGTTTAATAATGGGGTTACTTTTTCTCTCATTAAATTTTGGTTATAAAAAGAGGGGACTAGCTGTCCCCTCTTTTTCTCGTCATAAATTCGATGCAAATATAATACTTTATTTGATATTAAAAAACTGTAGCGCAGCACATTATTTTTTTGTATCTTCATTAGAGACTAATCTCTTAGTCACTCAAATTAGTAACTCAAAAAAAACAGCCTATGAAACGCATCCTCGTCCCAACAGATTTTTCGTCACAAGCAGAAAATGCATTAAAAGTAGCTGTAGAGATTGCCACCAAACACGATAGCGAAATCTACCTCTTGCACTCTCTTGATATGCCTTCACAAATTCGGGGTGTACAAAACAATGCAAGCTTTCCAGAATCCTTATACTTTATAAGACTCGCAGAAAAAAGTTTTGAAACGCTATTGGAAAAAGACTACCTAGGTCCTTTAGAGATTCATGAAGCAATTGGCCACGACGAAATCTACAAGGATATAAACAGAACCGTAGCAGAAAAGGAAATTGACCTTGTAATCATGGGGTCTCATGGCGCAAATGGCTTTAAAGAACTCTTTATTGGAAGCAATACAGAAAAGGTAGTGCGGACCTCCCAGGTGCCTGTATTGGTTATTAAAAACGAGCACAAGAACTTTGATATTAAAGATTTTGTTTTTGCTACAGATTTTGGAGAAGAAAGTCGCGGTAGCTTTAGCGAAGGGCTAAAATTTGCAAAAATAATGGATGCGAAAATGCACCTATTATACGTAAACACTCCTGCTGGGTTTAAAACTACAGAAGATGCAATGGAACTCATGCAAAGCTTTGTTAAAGACATACCTGCAGAGAACTACACCATCAATATACACAATGCCTTTTCTGTGGAGAAAGGTATTTTACAGTTTACAAAGATGAAAGAAGCACAACTAATTGGCATGAGTACGCATGGCCGCAAAGGACTTTCACACTTTTTTAATGGCAGCATAAGCGAGGATTTAGTAAATCATGCTAATATGCCTGTAATTACCTTTAGGATACAATAGCAAAACAATAAAAGGTAATTTTCAAGACTTACTAATCTATAAAAAAAGAGGCTTCATTATTTGAAGCCTCTTTTTTTATTTAAGGATCGTTCTTTTTTAATAATAACACAGACTCCTATTTAATAATAAAAAAGGCCCAGATAAAACTTCTATCTGGGCCTTTTAAAAAACATATTAAATGCTACTTAATTGTTGTGTAACGTAACTGTACCATACGTGCCAATATCCACTTTTGGGATACTCGCATTATAGGTTGTGTTAATTACATCAATAATTGTATTTGCAGTAAAGGCATACCCTCTTGGCGATGGGTGTACTCCATCTAGAGAAAAAGCACCACCTGAAACATAGGTTGATGTCATTACTCCTCCATTGTAGCTTGCGCCATTTTGAGCAACATCTGCCAAAGCAGATCTCATGTCTCCATATCCAAGCTCATTTGCAGCTGCTAATCCTTCTATAATTGCATTATATGATGCTCCTGCAGCAGCAACACGAGCTTGCTCTGTTGTTGTAAGCACGTATTGATTAGTTAAGGGTATAGAAACCCCAACGACTCCTGTTGGATTTGAAGGATCTGGTGTTGTACCTAATATTGAAGATGCTGTCAATACCACTAAATCATCACTTTTTACTTGACGTAACTGACCTAAAAGTGCAGCCGTTTCTGGATCTATCCCAGCTCCTATAAGGATGGCTGTTACATCAGTTAAATCTACATCTGTCATGGTAGGAAAGTTTATTCCAGGTGACAATGCGTCACACTCTCCAGCATCTATTTGTGATTGGGAGCAAAAACCCTCAAAATTAATTGCACGACTCGCAGCTTCTTCTGGAGAAATAAATCCACCTGCAACTAATTGTCCTAGTGCACCATTATACAATGCAAACTGTGCATTAACAGCTCCAGCGGTAACTAAATCTAATGGTATGGATCGCGTTGGCACTGTTGTAAAGTAGGGAATAGATGTTACATCTGGGATGTTTAATAAAACTCCTTTAGCTCCTCCAGATACAAGTGCATCTACTTGAGCGCTGTATGCCGCTGCAAATACATTAGGATCTGTAATATCATTACCACCATAAGTAGATGGGTCAAAGTTTCCTGTTTGATCAATACCAGAACCACCAGAGGTGGCATATCCTAAAATATCATTGTTTCCAATCCACAAACTAAAGAAGGTTGGGTTTAATGAAACTGCGTCTGCAAGAACTGTAGTTGATTCGCTGGTTGCAAATCTTGCAAACCAAGGATTTGCAGTACCATTAGCAACACCAGAAATAGATCCATAACCTGGAGTTACAAGATGAAAACTCTTTGCTCCTGGAACCCCCATATTATTAAAAGGTCCTGTTGCACTAGTAGTAACATCTGTAGTAGGTGTTCCCGCTAGAGGTGCTGGGAAAGGGTTTCCATTCTCATCTGCAGACAACACCAACCTATTTCCAGTGATTTGTTGACCACCTAGTAGTAAACCACCCAAATCATCTGAAGTTAAAGGCTGCGTGAAATCTCCACCGCCAACAAAACCAAATTGTTGGGCCATAATGTTTGGAAACGAATTTTCTTGTCCAGACACGTATAATGCGCTGTTTGCATATCCTGCAGTTAAAGAATTTCCTACCGACACATAGTTTGAGAAATCTGCGTCTCCTGCATCGTAAAAACCTTCATCTGTGACCGCATTTTCAAATTCTGGCTCACAACTTACCAAACCAATGGCGAGTAAACCAATCATAAATTTTATAGTATTTTTCATCTTAATTAGATTTTTTTAGATTAAAGTTTGTACGTAACACCAAGACCTGGTACAAATACACTTGATTTATAGGTTCCTCCAAAACTTGAGTACTGGTTTACTAAATCCGCAGGTCCACTAGAACCTTCAACAAAGTAATCATAAGAAGCATCAACCTCATTAAACTGTAAATACAAGAATGAAGCATCAATTTCTAGACGATTACCTACTTTAAATGTTAAACCAGCAGTATACCCGTTACTATCGTTGCGAGGTGTTTCTGGCGCAAAGTATCCTGATTGAACAGGAGATTCATCAAAGTAGTATCCCCCTCTTAAGGTGAAAGACTCTGAAGCTTGGTACTGTACTCCAAACCTATAGGTAGATGCGTCTCTGTAATTTCTAAGAAGTTCTGTGTCTGGAATTACAGGATTTGTAAAATCAACCGATAAAGCTTCATACTCACTCCAGAATGTCATGTTGTAATCAACTGCGAATAAAAAGTCTTTGTATTTATAAGACAGACCTGTTGTCCATTCTGCAGGAAGTGGTAAATCTGCACTAAATGTAGTATCTGCGTATGGTGTTAGTGGAGAGTTTGGAATGTTCTCAAATGTAGCGTCTCCATCTTCTGCGCTTAATATAATTTTTGAGCGGTAGTTCATACCAAAGGTTAAATCTTCAGAAGCTTTTAACATCCAACTAGCGGTCCAACCCCAGTTACTGATTCCAGACTGATCAAGTGTTACCTCAGATCTGTTTCCGTCAAGGTCAGACAGGGTTCTATTTAGGTTTTTGTTGAAATTAACAGAACCCGTTGCATAAATTGGTCCACCACCAACACTGAATTTGTCGGTAATTTTTATAGAAACAGATGGTTGTACAAAAATAGCCTGAAGATCTATATTGTTTACCAAGTGAGATCCTGCCCAGTCATCTTCATAAGTCACACCACTTCCATATGGGGTGTAGATACCCAAGCCAAATGCAAGCCAATCTGTAGCTTGGTATGACACGTATGCATAAAACGGTGTGCCTAAACCACCATCTGTCATTGCAGTATCTCCAGTTGCTGAGTTCTGGTAAGAAACATCTGCAAGAACACCATGGGCACCAACAGATACACTTAATTTGTTTTCTAGGTACACTAATCCTGCAGGATTAAAAAACACAAGTTCACTACTGCTAATCACAGCGACACCTGTATGACCCATTGCCAAGGCTTTGTTTCCTTGAAGACTCACCCTATACCCACCAGCATACGTTACAGCTGTAGCAAGAAATAGCACCGTGAGGAGTAATACTTTTTTCATAATAATTTAAGTTAAGTTAAAATTAGTTT
>JBLHII010000066.1:0-9366 GCA_047616265.1 Minisyncoccia bacterium | reverse complement strand
TTTCGAATGGCTGTTTCCAATCTACTATAGCACCTCTTCCTCTAGGGTACCTAATAGCAACAGGAAGGTTAAGCCCTAGCTGCGCTGTGTATAAAAGATTGCGAAGTTCTATAGCATTGCTAGGTGCGGCAATAATTAGATTTGGGATGCATCTTAAAAATGAGATGTCAAAAATACCGTGGTGTGTTGGGCCATCTTCTCCTACCAGACCCGCTCTGTCTAAGCAAAAGATCACAGGTAGTTTCTGAAGACAAACATCATGTATTACTTGATCATATGCGCGCTGTAAAAAAGTAGAGTAGATGTTGCAAAACACATGCAATCCTTGCGTTGCTAATCCAGCAGCTAATGTAACGGCGTGTTGCTCTGCAATACCTACGTCAAAGGCGCGTTCTGGAAAAACTTCCATCATATATTTTAAAGAACTACCCGTTGGCATAGCAGGGGTGATACCTATAATCTTGTCATTTTTTTTAGCAAGCTCTACTACTGTATGCCCAAATACATCTTGAAATTTTGGGGAAAGCCCTGTCGTGTTGTTTTTTAATCGATCCCCCGTTGAGGCATCAAATTTCCCAGGTGCATGATAGGTTACTTGGTCTTCTTCTGCTTGCCGCAGGCCTTTGCCTTTTTTGGTAATTACATGAAGTATTTTGGGTCCTTTTTTTTGTATAAGATTATTAAGAGCTTTCAGTAATGCCGGAATATCATGCCCATCTATAGGGCCTGTATAGTCAAAATTTAAGGCCTCAAAAATATTGTCTGTATCTGGAGCACCATCTAGCGTTACTTTGGTAAAATATTGTTTTAATGCACCCACGCTTGGGTCAATACCAATGGCATTATCATTAAGAATAACTAATAAATTTGTATTGGTAACTCCTGCATGGTTTAGGGCTTCAAAAGCCATCCCACTTGCTATAGAAGCATCTCCTACCACAGCGACGTGTTGTCTTTTTGTGTTTCCTGCCAACGAAGCTGCAATAGCCATTCCTAGCGTTGCTGAAATAGCAGTACTGCTGTGACCCGTTCCAAAAGCATCATAGACGCTCTCTTCTCTTTTTGGGAAACCACTAATGCCGTCTAACCTTCTGTTGGTGTCAAAAATATCTTTTCTACCTGTGAGTATTTTATGTCCATAAGCTTGGTGTCCCACATCCCAAACCAAAATATCACGGGGAGTGTTAAAGGCATAATGAATTGCAATAGTGAGCTCTACCACACCTAAACTAGCTCCTAGGTGCCCTTCTTTTGCCGCAACAACACCTATGATAAAGTCTCTTAACTCTTTGGCTAATTGTGGTAACTGATCTTTAGAAAGAGTTCTAAGATCTTCAGGAAATGATATGAAATTTAATAGCTTTTGTGACACACTACAAAGATACTAGAATTAATGCGTGGTGCCTTGTATGTTTTAATCGTGGTTTTAAATAATAGGGTTATATTTTTTTAGTATTTTTTTATTGATGTGTGTATTCATTATTGGCGAAGGCAGTAAACTTTTTAGTTTATTAGGCCAAGAACACCTATTTTTAGAGCTTATTCAAAATACCTTGATACAGCCCTTTGACGATACGTACTTTATGAAACGAGCTCTACAAGAAGCTGAGGCAGCCTATGATAAAGGAGAAGTGCCAATAGGCGCTGTAGTTGTTGCTGATAATCAAATTATAGCAAGAGCACACAACCTCACTGAAACACTTACTGACGTAACAGCACATGCAGAGATGCAGGCTATTACCGCTGCTGCTAATTTTTTGGGAGGAAAGTATTTACAGAAATGCACCTTATATGTAACGATAGAACCTTGCCAGATGTGTGCTGGCGCTTTATTTTGGAGTCAAATCTCAACGATAGTCTACGGGGCAAGGGATGAACAACGGGGTTGTATTACAATGCGCACAAAACTGCACCCTAAGACAAAAATGAAAGGGGGTATTCTCGCGGAAGAAGCTTCCAGTTTATTGACTCGATTTTTTATTGAGAAGCGAAATTTAAATTAAAACCACAGACCGCTCTCGGTTGTTAGTAGCGGTAAAATAAAACTATCTTTTTTTGTTGTTGGTGTGTTTCCGCATTTTTAATATGTTTTCTTCGGTAAGCATATACTCCTTAACATCCTTTCCTTTCCAGCGATAATAAACAAAGACGGGCATCCAAATAAAAAACAATGTTGTTACACCCAAACCAATGCATAGCTCTCCTGTGGCAAGATCTTCTTGCCTAATATAAAAGCCATAGCTAGCTAAAAAAAGAGCTAGGAAAAAGAAAATAAATAATACAATGCGCATGGTTGTTTTATGCTTGAATGTCTACTTTTAAATTTAGCTCAGTAAGCTGTGCTTGATCAAGTGGCGCAGGAGCATCAATCATGACGTCACGGCCGCTATTATTTTTAGGAAATGCAATGAAATCACGTATGGTTTCTTGTCCACCTAAGATAGCGACCAACCTGTCTAGACCAAAAGCAATACCACCGTGTGGAGGCGCTCCATACTCAAAGGCGTCCATTAAAAACCCAAATTGTGCTTTGGCTTCTTCCTCGCTAAAGCCCAGGTGTCTTAGCATGATGGCTTGCGTTTCTTTATCGTGGATACGTATAGAGCCACCACCAATTTCATTTCCATTTAATACCAAGTCATAGGCATTTGCTTTTACATTTCCAGGATGTGTGTCTAATAACTCAAGCTGTCCAGGTTTTGGTGATGTAAAGGGATGATGCATGGCATGATAGTGCCCCGTTTCTTCATCCAACTCTAATAATGGAAAATCTACTACCCATAAAGGAGCAAAAACAGTTGCCTTACGTAATCCTAATCGTTCTGCCAGTTCCATACGTAATGCGCTTAATTGCGCGCGTACTTTGTTGGTTTCTCCAGAAAGAACACAAATTAAATCTCCAGGGGTTGCACCTGTAGTCTCAGCCCATTTAGCGAGGTCTTCTTGGTCATAAAATTTATCTACAGAAGACTTAAAACTACCATCATCATTACAGCGACAATAGACCATACCAAGTGCCCCAACTTGAGGACGCCTCACCCAGTCTATTAATTTGTCTATTTCTTTTCGTGTGAAAGTATTTGCACCAGGAACGGCAATACCAACCACTAATTCTGCAGTATTAAAAACGTTGAATTCTTTATGTTTTACAAAGTCATTTAATTCGCCAAACTGCATTTCAAAACGAATGTCTGGCTTGTCATTTCCATACAAGCGCATCGCGTCATCATACTGCATCCTTGGGAACGCACCAACTTCAACCCCGTTAATTTCTTTTAGTAAATGGCGTGTTAACCCTTCAAACATATTAAGGATGTCTTCTTGCTCGATAAAGGCCATTTCACAGTCTATTTGAGTAAATTCAGGCTGTCTGTCGGCACGTAAATCTTCATCCCTAAAGCATTTTACAATTTGAAAGTATTTGTCTAGGCCACCCACCATCAGTAATTGCTTAAAGGTTTGTGGTGATTGTGGTAAGGCATAAAACTGTCCTTCGTTCATTCTACTTGGCACAACAAAATCACGGGCACCTTCAGGCGTAGATTTAATTAAATAAGGCGTTTCTACATCTACAAATCCTTCTGCAGATAAGTAGTTGCGAACGGCCATAGATACTTTGTGGCGAAATATTAAATTTTCACGTACTGGATTTCTTCTAATATCCAAGTAGCGGTATTTCATACGTAAGTCTTCACCGCCATCTGTTTTATCTTCAATAGTAAAAGGAGGGGTTAGTGAGGCGTTAAGAATTGTCACTTTAGAAACTAAAATTTCTATGTCACCCGAAGGCATGTTTGGGTTCTTAGACTCCCGCTCAATTACTGTTCCTGAAACTTGAATCACAAATTCACGACCTAGTTTTTGAGCTTGTTCCATTATTCCTTTTTCAGTGCGTTCTGCATCAAAGATAAGTTGGGTAATACCATAGCGGTCGCGAAGGTCTACCCAAACGATAAATCCTTTATCGCGAGTTTTTTGCACCCATCCTGCTAGGGTTACTTCTTGGCCTATGTGTTCGGTGCGTAATTGACCGTTGGTATGTGTTCTGTACATGCGTATGTGTCTTTTTTTGTATTCTTTTCAGAAGTATGCAAATTTAAGAAGTTCTAGGATATTGACCCTCCTTTTAAAGTATTTAATAGCTGGTTTAAAACTTTATAGACCAAACTATTGATTATAAAAACACTAATTTTTAATTATTTCTAAAAGTTTTGTTAATTTTTTATTAAAACTTTAGTATTTTAGGAGAAACTATAAATAAATCATAATTATGAAACAAAAAAACATAACTTCTTATTGGGCAGTAACACTCCTGCTATTGCCTTGCTTTTTGTTTGCTCAAACTACAATTACGGGTTCGGCAAAAACGACAGATGGCGCTGCTATTTCTTTTGCTAATGTCCTTGAGAAGGGTACTACGAATGGTGCTGTAGCAGATATTGACGGAAACTTTGTGCTCACTGTAGAAACACTTCCTACCACCTTAGTGGTTAGTTATGTAGGCTATGGTACCGAGCAGATGGAGGTTAACTTAGATCGAGCAGACTTTGTCTTAACTCAAGGGGATGAATTAGATGCTGTTGTAATTGTTGGTAATAGATCTAAACCAAGATCTGTATTGACTTCTGTTGTTCCTATTGACAACATACAAACAAGTGAGCTAAAACTTACGGGGCAACCAACTTTAGATAAAATGCTAGCGTATAAAGTCCCCTCTTTTAATTCTACCAATCAAACAGTTTCTGATGCAACTGCGCATTTTGATCCAGCAGATTTGAGAGGATTAGGACCAAGTAGAACCTTAGTTTTGATAAATGGAAAAAGAAAGAATCAAAGTGCTTTGGTTTATATTAATGACACGCCTGGAAAAGGGGAGGTTGGGGTAGATTTAAAAAGCATTCCAGCTGCTGCTGTAGAACGTGTAGAAGTTTTAAGAGATGGAGCCTCTGCGCAATATGGTTCTGATGCCATTGCAGGAGTAATTAATATGGTCTTAAAAGAAGGATATGAGTATAGTACTGTAAATCTTGACGGTGGTGTAACAACCGAAGGTGATGGATTTAATATTGGTGCTAATGTTAATACAGGTGTTAAAGTAGGAGACAAGGGAGGTTTCTTAAACCTAACAGCAGGGTACTATCACCAAGATACTACTAATAGAGCTGGAGAACCAGGAGATGATGTATTGTTTGGAGTTCAAGCAGATGACTCAGATTGGGGAGACTGGTTGGCAGCAAATCCAGACCTTGGGATGACCATTGGGCAACCACAGATTGATAAATATGATGCGTTCTATAATTTTGGTCTACCGCTAAACGACGGAAAAATGAAGTTTTACACCTTTGGTGGATTAACGTACAGAGAAGGAACTAGTTATGCAGTATACAGAACACCTTACTGGGTGCCAGATCCATCGAACCTTCTACACGATGCAGGAACAGAATATCAAGGGTTCCAGCCTACGTTTGAGACTACAATCACAGACAATAACCACACTGTTGGTTTAGAGTTCAGTGCTCTAGGGTTTGATGTAGATGTAAGTGGTACCTATGGAAGGAATGGTGTAGACTATATGGTAAATAATAGTTTAAATCCAGCATTAGGTGCGCAAAGCCCTACTAGTTTTGAGGTGGGAGGATATGCTTTTAGTAATACAATCTTGAACTTGGATGTGTCTAGGAATCTAAACGATTTGGTAAGCATTGCCTTTGGCGCAGAATATAAAGAGGATCTTTTTTCTTCTAAGGCTGGGCAAGAAGAATCATACGTAGATGGGGGAGCACAATCTTTTCCAGGGTTACAACCATCAAACGAAGTGAGTGAGTCTAGAAGTAATCTAGGAGCCTATGCAAGTATAGATTATGAAGCTACTGATAAATTATTAGTTACGGGTGCTGCGCGGTATGAAAATTTCAGTGACTTTGGAGATAATACCTCTTGGAAATTAGGTGGGCGCTATATCTTAGGGGACAATAGAGGCGCAATTAGAGCTTCTGTTGGAACTGGATTTAGAGCACCATCGTTACATCAAATATACTTGAGTAATGTACAGACCTTAGTTTCTGGGGGTAGTATTTCAAACCAAGGGACTTTTAATAATGTAGACCCAATTATTAGAGAGGGTCTAGAGGTACCTCAATTAACTGCAGAAACATCTAATAATATTTCGGCAGGAATTACATACAAGATAACACCTCAATTTTCTATTGCAATAGACGGATATCAAATTGAGGTAGAAGACCGTGTTGTGTTCTCTGGAGAGATTGGGTTTGATGGAGAAGAAGGTACAAATCCTGTAGAGCAAATCCTGTTAGATAATTCTATTACGAGCTTGAAAATATTTACCAATGCGGTAGATACTAAAACACAAGGGGTAGATATTGTTGCCAACTATAGAAATATGGAAATAGGGAGTGGTACATTAAACGCAACCTTTGCAGCAAACTTTAACAAGACCGAGATCACTAACGAAGATGTAGATCCTACAACCGCTGGTTTACAAGTTGAAGCACCAGGTTTGATCGGAGAAAACGGGTATGATATTCTTAATCGTAAAGAGCAATCTCGTATTGAGTCTTCAAGACCACAAACTAAAATGCTACTTGGTTTAGACTACCAACTAGATAAGTTTAATGTAGCGCTTAACAACACCTATTTTGGTGAAGTTACGTGGCAACATTCCAATAATGGTCTTAATGGCGCACCATTAGGCCCTGGGGGGTCTAGTCTTCCAGTTGCTGACTCTGATTATGACCAAACATTTGGGGGTAAAGTCATTACTGATTTAATTATAAGGTATGATTTTTCTAGTGCTATTAATGCTAGAATATCTATAAACAACTTGCTTAATGTATATCCAGATGAGATAGACACAAAGGGTGATTTTGTAACAGACCTTGGAGGAAGATTTAAGTATCCTTGGGAAGTCAATCAATTTGGATTTAATGGAACCATGGTAAGTGTAGGGTTACAATATAGATTTTAATACGATCTAACTTTATATAAAAAAGGGGGTGTTTTTAAAGCATCCTTTTTTTAGCTCATCCCATTATAAATAAGGCAACAAAGAAACTTAAAACCGGGTTTTATAACGTACATATCTGTATTGTTATATGGTAGTTTTGGATTAAACCGTACTGTAAGAGCATGAATTAACCAATAGGAATGTTGGGCACGTATGCCAAAATGATGTTTTTCACTTCTTACACGTAGTTTACTATTATATAAAGTCGCCTATAGCTATTATGGGCGACTTTTTTATAAAATGCTAGTAACCAAATTATTCCTATATTAATTTGCGCAAATATAAGCGCCCTGAGGAAGGTTTATTTTGCAGCTTCCTGATGGATGTCTTCGTTTATTGAGTTTATATCTTGTTTTCGGTTTTTCATGAATGCCGAAATTTTCATTTTTAACCTGGTTGCCAGGTAGAATAAGATAGGCACAATAATTAATGTTAAGAAGGTGGCTATAATTAAACCGTAAATAACGGTCCAAGCCAGAGGTCCCCAGAAAATTACATTATCACCTCCCATATAGACATTGGCGTCAAAGTCACTAAATAGCGTAAAGAAGTTAATGTTTAAGCCAATAGCAAGGGGTATTAATCCTAAAATAGTGGTAATTGCAGTTAAAAGGACAGGGCGTAAACGAGCCTTACCTGCTTGAATGATACTTGCTAACAAAGCATCTTTTTCTAAATATTCACTAGTATCTAGACCGAGTGTATTTTTCTTTCTATCGATAAGTAGTTGCGCATAATCGAGCAGTACAACCCCATTATTAACGACAATACCCGCGAGTGAGATAATACCCATCATGGTCATGATAATTACAAAAGGGGCTCCAGAAATTACAATTCCTCCAAAGACACCAATGAAACTCAATAAAATAGCAATCATGATAATGAATGGCTTTGAAATGGAGTTAAATTGAAAAATTAAAATCAAGAAAATTAATCCCAATCCACTAAAAAAGGCACCCATTAAAAATGCTTGCTCTTTATTTTGTTTTTCTAATTGCCCCGTATAATCAATTTTAACACTAGTAGGAATACCTTTTATGTTGCGCATTTCATTTTTTACTTGTGCTACAGCAGCACCGGCATCCGTATATCCTGGAGATAAGGCAGAGTAAAGCGTTACAATTCGTTTCGTTTGTTTGTGCTTAATAGCGCTAAATCCAGAATTGTTCTTTTGTGAAGCCACAGTAGACAATGGGATTTCACGCAACTGTCCTGTATTAGTCCTGAAAGTTATTGTTTGATTAAACAAAGCACTTGCATTGTAACGGCTTGCATCGTTAAAACGAATATAGATATCATAATCTTCTCCACCTTCTTTATACACGCCTGCTTTGGCTCCAAACAATGAATTACGCAACTGTTGTCCAATTTGTCCTGCATTAACGCCTAGTGCTCCTGCTTTTTTTCTATCAATGAGCACCTGCATTCCTGGCTTGTCTTTGTTTACATCAATTTTTAACTCATCTATAGCAGCAATGGTTTTGGTGTTTAAAAAGGCGCGCATTTTTTCAGCAGCTGTAATAAGCTCATTGTAATCGTTGCCAGAAAGTTCGATATTCACTGGAGCTCCTTGTGGTGGTCCATTTACATCTTTTTCTACAGAGATAATAATTCCAGGATAAATGCCTTTTAAATCTTCTTGTACTTTTTTACGCAGTACTTCACTATCTTCTCCGCGACGGTATTTATACTCTCGCATGGAGGCGGTGATTTTTCCTTTATGTGGCATTTCTGCTGCAGATCCACCATCGGCTTGAGGATTACCTGCGCCTTCTCCAACTTGAGACACAGCACTTTCTACTAAATAATTAAAGACACCATCTGTATATTCTTTGCTATTTATAGTATTGTAAACACGCGTTTCAATTTCTTTAGTCATCGCATTTGTTTTTTCAATAGAAGTTCCTTGCGGGTATTCTAGATAGACAATAATCTGATTAGGAGTATTGTCTGGAAAAAACTCAATTTTTGTTCGCTGTTTAGAAACAGAGATTCCAAAAGCTGCAAAAGCGCCAAAAAGTAATACAAATGTAAAAGCAATAATAAAGTAAGGTCTAGCACCTCTAAAAGCTTTAGAAAGACTCCGTTTGTACCAGTTTTCTATTCTGGTAAGAATTTTGGTTTGAAATGTGTTGGCCAGTTTACGGAGGATTAATCTATAAACCCACAACATAGCAGCGGTGAAAATCATAAGGCTTCCAAGCCCCCTATATGCCCCTCCAAATACCATTATAAATGCGCCAATAGCAACCATAATTCCTGAAATAATTAAGATGTTTTTTAGAGGCATGTCTTTGTCCTCAGTGGTCATGAATTGAGAAACTAGCACCGAGTTAAAGAAG
>JBLHII010000065.1:0-9375 GCA_047616265.1 Minisyncoccia bacterium | reverse complement strand
TCTTTGCCTATGTGTACACTGTAATCTAACATAGATGGAATTTGTCTAGAGACCTTTCCTAAAATGGCTTCTTTTACTACAATAAGCGTTGTTCCAGCAGGTCCCATATTTTTTTGCGCACCAGCATATATTAAATCAAACTTGCTAAAATCTAACTGACGAGAAAAAATGTCACTACTCATGTCACAAATTAAAGGACAATCTGTTTCCGGAAAAACATTCATTTGGGTTCCAAAAATAGTGTTGTTACTTGTGCAGTGAAAATAGTCTAGTCCATCAGGGATGCTATAGCCTTTTGGGATATAATTAAAGTTTGCAGTCTTTGAAGAAGCTAGTTCTATAACCTCTCCAAACAGTTTAGCTTCTTTAATCGCATTATCAGACCAGGTTCCAGTATTGGTGTACCCTGCTTTATTTTCTAAAAAGTTATAGGCAACCATTAGAAACTCCATACTTGCACCTCCTTGAAGAAATAGTGCTTTATAGCCTTTATTTTGTAAGCCCAAATGCTCTAGTGCTAGCTCTTTTGCACCCTCCATAACATCTATAAAGTTCTTGCTACGGTGCGATATTTCTAGAAGTGATAAGCCTAGGTTGTCAAAATTAACAACAGCGTTGCTAGCTTGATCTAATACAGATTGAGGCAAAATACAAGGTCCTGCGCTAAAGTTATGTTTTTTCATAGGTGATAATTTGTTTTCCAAAGGTGTAAAAAATAGCAGTATTTATTCTAAAATAGATACTTCAATTATTATAATGATATTAAAAATTTTAAAGTATCAACTCCGTCTGCATAATCCCATAATTTTGGAGTTTGTGCTACTCCAAAGGGAACGTCTTCTTGAGAAACAATACATTGTATGTTCTCTTTTTGAGCTTCTAATTGTTTTCGAACGCTTTCAATATTTTTGTACCGTTCATAAAACACAACAGAAATAGGAGAGGAGAAGCCAGTGTCTTCCTTTAGTAACATAAATTCATTATCGAATAGTTTTATATTACTCATTAAATAGACCGCTTTGTTATAATCATAGTTGTTGATGTACTTATGATTATTGATGACTTCTTTCCAAGCATACATACCATTAAAAAAGTGATCAAGATTGTATTTTTCAGGAATATATATTTTTGAAACATTACGACACCCTAGCCCAAAGTAGCGATATACATCATCTGCTAAAGCTTCCATTTCTTTAGGGGTTTCTGTACCCGTAATAATGGCTACAGCATTCCTGTTTTTGCGAATAATATGCGGATACTTTCCAAAATAGTGCTCAAAATAGGTAGCTGTATTTGTACTCCCTGTAGCAATAACAGCATCAAAACGCTCTATTTTTTCTTCAGTAAATGTTATGAAGTCATTAAGTTTTGGTGCTACAGCACATAAATAGCTAGCTAAAAAAGGCACTAATTTTTTATCATTTGATGATAGCTTTGCTTGTACTTTATTTCCAGAAATCAACACAGATAAGAAATCATGAAATCCAACCAAAGGGATATTTCCCGCCATGACAATAGCGATCGTTTTTGGTGTATCTTCTTCTGAAAAAGTATAACTGGAAAGCCAGCTCGTTAATTGTTCTTTTCTTAACGCTTCGCTCCAGTTCTTACAAGTAAATGCAAGATTATCATAGGTAAACCAACTGTTTTCATGATGAGCGGCTACAAGTATTTGTTGCATTTCTTCATAAAAAGATTCATTATGAAGCACAGAAGTGTCTAATTCAGAAACTTCAGACTGCTTTTGCTGGGTTTGTCCATCCATAGGTGAGGTAAATTGGGCTAAAAACGTACCCAAATGTACAAACGCGTCTATTCTTTCTTGTAGGTTCATTGTGTATTAAAAAGTAATATTACAAATATAAAAAAATCTCACGTAAATAATCCGTGTAATCCAGCCTAGAAACAAAATGTTTTCACAATTTTTCACAATTTTTCGTGTTGTATTTGTTGTTGCCGTTGCAAGCCCTTAGATTTGCATACAAAGAAAAATCCTTATGGCAATTATAATAACTGACGAATGTATTAACTGCGGTGCTTGCGAGCCAGAATGTCCAAATACCGCTATTTATGAAGGAGCGGATGATTGGCGTTACGCAGATGGAACAGATTTAGAAGGAAGTCTTGTGCTTACAAACGGTAAGGCTGTAGATGCAAATGAAACGCAAGAACCTGTAAGTGACGAAATTTATTATATAGTTGCAGATAAGTGTACGGAGTGTAAGGGGTTCCATGACGAGCCTCAATGTGCCGCTGTATGCCCTGTAGATTGTTGTGTGCCAGATGATGATAATGTAGAAACTGAGGAGGTTTTATTAGAAAAGCAGGCCTTTATGCACTTTAAATAGAATGAAGTACCCATAAGACACTTAAAAATCCAATAAAAAAAACCGCACCAATAGTTGCGGTTTTTTTTATTGGATTACTTTTTTTATTTAACGCATCAAAAAACTTAGAAATATTAAATTCTTATTCGTGTTTCGGATATTATTGTTCTAATAGGTTAACATAAGGCTATGGGTGTCTTTTAAAAAAATCTGCCTTGATTATATTTTAAAAGAGGATGTCATTAAAATTTTTAAATAAAAAGCCCCGCTATTAGCAGGGCTTAATTATTGATTTATGATGTATTATAAATGAATTACTTCACCATAAGCATCTGCAACGGCTTCCATAACAGCTTCACTCATTGTTGGGTGTGGATGTATGGTTTTTAACACTTCATGTCCTGTTGTCTCTAGTTTTCTTCCTAGGACAGCTTCTGCAATCATATCAGTTACTCCAGCACCAATCATGTGGCATCCTAGCCATTCCCCATATTTAGCATCAAAAATTACCTTTACAAAACCGTCTTTAGTTCCAGCAGTACTTGCTTTTCCTGAAGCTGAGAAAGGGAACTTCCCTATCTTTAGTTCATATCCAGCTTCTATTGCTTGTTTTTCTGTCATACCAACACTTGCAATCTCTGGAGTAGCATAGGTACATCCTGGGATGTTTCCGTAGTCTATTGCTTCCACGTGTTTGCCCGCGATCTTCTCAACACATGTAATTCCTTCTGCAGAAGCAACATGAGCTAATGCTGGGCCAGGTGTAACGTCTCCAATAGCATAATATCCAGGTATGTTTGTTTGGTACCAATCATTTACCATAACCTTACCTTTATCTGCAACAATGCCAACATCCTCTAAACCAATACCTTCGAGGTTTGAAACGATACCTACTGCAGATAATACAATGTCTGCCTCAATAATCTCTTCTCCTTTTTTGGTTTTTACAGTCGCTTTTACTGTTTTGCCGCTAGTATCTACTTTTTCTACGGATGCATTAGTCATTACTTTTATTCCCGCTTTTTTGAATGAACGTTCAAATTGCTTTGACACATCCAAATCTTCAATAGGAACAAGGTTAGGCTGAAACTCTACTAATGTTACTTGTGTACCCATAGCGTTATAAAAATGAGCAAATTCAACCCCTATAGCTCCACTACCTACGATAATCATAGATTTTGGCTGCTTTTTAAGGGTCATAGCTTCTCTATATCCTATTACTTTTTCACCATCTTGTGGAAGGTTTGGTAACACACGCGAGCGTGATCCAGTAGCAATAATGATGTGGTCTGCGCTATATTCTTTACCGTCTACATCTACTTTCTTCCCTGGTTTTAGTTTTCCAAAACCGTTTAGCACATCAATTTTGTTTTTCTTTAACAAGAACTGAACACCTTTACTCATACCATCTGCAATACTTCTACTACGTGCTACAACTTTAGTAAAGTCTTTGTCATATTCTTTTACGGAAAGACCATACTCGTCTGCATGTTTTAGGTAATCAAAAACTTGTGCACTTTTCAACAACGCTTTTGTAGGAATACATCCCCAGTTAAGGCAAACGCCTCCAAGACTTTCCTTTTCAATGATAGCTGTTTTTAATCCTAGTTGTGACGCTCTGATAGCGGTTACATAACCTCCAGGGCCACTTCCTAATACAATTACATCATATTTACTCATGATACTTAATTTGCTTGTTAGTTTATGTCTTCAAATTTACAAAATGTGGAATGGAAACATAACAAATAATTAAAAAAAGAACATTTCAAATAATTAACATTACGATGCATTATTTAAAATGTGTCTTTAGACACTATTATAGCTAGTTATTTTTTTAAATCCACCGAGAGTGAATTGACACAATAGCGTTGCCCGCTTTTGGTTGGCCCATCGTTAAATACATGCCCTAAGTGACTTCCGCAACTTGCACAAAGTATTTCTGTTCGCTCCATGCCTAGGGTCTTGTCTACAACATACTCAACACGACCAGGAATACTTTGGTCAAAACTTGGCCATCCACAACCACTGTCAAATTTACTATTGCTCTCGAATAAGCTGTTTTTGCATGCGCCACAGGCATATGTTCCTTCTTCAAAAGTAAGATTATAATCTCCTGTAAATGGTCGTTCTGTGCCTTTTTCCCGTAAGATTTTATAGCGTTCTTCTCCCAGTTCTTCTTTCCATTGGGCCTCTGTTTTTTGCACTGTATATTTACTCATTATTTTATAGGTTTAAAGGTTAGTGCTCCGCCATTAATACAATGTCTCTTACCAGTAGTTTTTTTAGGCCCATCGTTAAAAACATGTCCTAAATGCCCTCCACAGGTAGCGCAATGCTCTTCGGCTCTCGCATAGCCTAGGTTGTAATCTACATCAAAAGTTACATTGCCTTTAATTTCACGATCAAAACTTGGCCACCCTGAACCACTATCAAATTTATTATCTCCATTAAATAAAGGAGTATCGCAGGCTGCACAATAATAGATGCCTTTTTCGTATTTGCTGTTCAGAGGGCTTGTAAATGGTCTTTCAGTTCCAGCTTCTCTTAGAATATAGTATTGTATTTTACTAAGTTCTGCTTCCCATTGAGCATCTGTTTTTTGAACAGGGAATTCTTCTTTTTGCTTTGAATTTTTCTGAGCCTTTGCGTTGCAACTAAACAAAACAGCAGCTAATAGTATCCATATGATTCTTTTCATTTTTTAAGTTTTAGAGGCTCTTAAAGAGCTAATACTTCTTCGATGGAAGGATTTGTTTCCGCAAATGCAGCAGCAACGACTGCTATTCTAAATGTTTGGTTGTTGGTTAAGCTTGTACCAAGTGAATTAAGATTTACGTCTCCTTGTAAAAATAACAACACATCTATAAAGGTGTGGTTAAAGTTATATTGAAAAGAACCTTGATCTATATAAATTGTTTGCGGTAATGGAGTCCAAACATCAAACGTTTCTCCATTAGTTCCAGAAATAACATCCTCTAACCAATATACTAAAATGACATCACTTTCGTAAACTTCGACATCTGAGGGGATATTCACTAGTTGGCTATAATCATTCGAGTTTGTGAAATCTACAGTTGTCTCAAAAACCTGACTTAGGGAATTGTTTTCGACAGTGTGATTATCCGTATGACAAGAACTAAATACGAACAAACTGGATAGCGATAAGATTAAAAAAATATTTTTCATAGTATTATGGGTTTACGTTTAATAGTTCATAATCAAAAGTTGTTCCGAAAAAACTACAATTATTTTTTTACGATCTTATTAGGTTGTTTTTGAAATAAAATTTTCAGAAAAACATTAGTTAATATGGTAAGGCCATTTTTGCAGAAAGCTAAAATGCAGCAAGTTAGTTCTTGTGACGTCTTTTAATCAAAAAAATGAAGACCATAAACATAGTCTTTTGTTACAGCGTTTTAATTTCTAAAAATAGATTGCAGTAAAAAAATGACACAATATGTCATGATATTTTTAATTTAGCAAAAAATATAAATTATGGCCAAATTAGAGAAGGGATCTTTGAAATTACGGAATGCTTGGGCGTTTTATGATTGGGCAAACTCTGTTTATAGTTTAGTGATAGCTTCGGCTGTATTCCCTATTTTTTATGGTGCTCTATTTAGTCAAGCCAATATAGAAACTATTCGCATTTTTGGTTCTGAAATACGTAGCACTCCTTTAATTACATATACTACCGCGGCTGCTTTTTTGGTAGTTGCTTTTTTATCTCCATTGCTTTCTGGTATTGCAGATTATGTTGGAAACAAAAAGAGTTTTATGAAGTTCTTTTGTTATTTAGGAGCAGTGTCTTGTATGAATTTATATTTCTTTTCACTAGAAGACATATACTTAAGTCTATTTAGCTATTTTCTTGCATTGATAGGTTTTTGGGGGAGTCTCGTGTTTTATAACTCTTATTTACCAGATGTCGCTTTTAAAGAACAACAAGATAGTTTGAGCGCCAAAGGGTTTTCTTTAGGTTACATTGGAAGTGTTTTTTTATTGGTTTTCAATTTAGCAATGGTGATGAATCCACATTGGTTTGGTATTTCTGGAGAAGATGGAAGCTTACAAGCCATGAGGGTTTCTTTTATTACAGTAGGGGTGTGGTGGATTGGGTTTAGTCAATATTCTTTCTATCACCTTCCAAAAGGGAACAAGGCTACAAAAAAAGTGAATAAAGAGGGCATTCTTAACGGATTTAAAGAATTAAAAAAAATAAAAAATTCTTTGTCTGAAAACAAACAATTAAAGCGATATCTCATCGCATTTTTTGTTTACAGTATGGCAGTACAAACAGTAATGTTGGTAGCAACCTATTTTGGTGAACAAGAGATTAATTGGGGAGATGCAGAATCTAAAACACTTGGGCTTATTTCTAGTATTTTAATTATTCAATTGGTGGCGGTGTTAGGTTCTTATTTAACTTCTATGGCATCTCATCATTTCGGGAATATCAATACGTTAATTTTTATTAACTGTGTTTGGGTACTCCTATGTGTAGCAGCATATTTTGTAGAAGAACCAATAGCGTTTTATACAACAGCTGGTTTTGTTGGTTTAGTAATGGGAGGGATTCAGGCATTGTCACGTTCTACATATTCAAAGTTTTTACCTGATACTGAAGATACTACATCTTACTTTAGTTTTTATGATGTTGCAGAAAAAATTGGAATTGTAGTAGGGATGTTGGTCTACGGTTTTGTTGATCAAATTACTGGGAGTATGCGGAATGCCATTTTATTTTTAGTGCTCTTTTTTATTGTGGGCGTGATTTTACTTTTGCGTGTACCAAGAAAAACATAATAGTATACAATTTTTAGTTATGTTTGCTGTTATTAGAAAGGAAAACCTACGTACTTATGAAAAAATTGCAACTTTTTAATTGGATGTTAATCGCTTTTTTAGCATTTCAATTTACTTCTTGTAACGATGAACCTTTAGAAGGAGAATTCCCTCAGCAAGATAATCCTGGCGAAACTCTTCCCGGTTCATTTACGGCTTTAGTTAATGGCGTGTCTTTTACAGCTGCATTTACAAATGCTACTGTAAATGTAGATGGTGATTTCACAATCACTGGTGTCTCTGCCAATAACACAGCTATATTTTTAACGGCCTCTCCACTAGCAACTGGAGGTTATGACTTAACCCTTGATGGTACGAATAGTAATGGAGCAAGTTATTTTGATGTACAATCACCAACAAACCCATTCATTACCTTGGCTGAAACGGGAGGTAGCGGAAATATGAACATAAGCGCCTATAATGAAACAGAATTAATTGTTTCTGGGTCTTTTAGTTTTGTTGGTACAAGAGCCGCCTTAGATGCGAACGGAGATCCTATTGTAGATGCTAATGGAGATGTTATCATACAAAATGCATCCATAACCCAAGGAGTCTTTAATGATATTTCAATGACCTTTGATGAAAATCCAGGTGGTGATAATCCGGGTGGTGGAGGTGGTTCAGAAGAACCGGTTGATGTAGATGACTTTTTCGCATTAGTAAATGGTCAAGAACACGTAGATCAACTATTAGAAACCACACTGAATACGGTAGGTGATGATATGGTTTTTAAGATTGAAGCACAAACAACTAGTGGTTCTTTGATGCGAATAGACATTCCTTTTAACACTGGTGTTGGAACCTTTGACATGGAAACAGGGATTTCAGACGGCACAAAACTCATTGGAATTTATAACCCAAACCTAGGGGGTGAAAACTTAAGTTCTAACCCAGGTAGTATAACTTTTATTCAGTTTGATACGGTAGCTGGTGTGATGGAAGCAACCTTTTCTTTTACAGCAAGAGATCCTCTAGGAGAAGACCCTTCGCAGTTTCAAGTAACTGAGGGACGTTTTATTGTCTTTTTTACAGGGACTCCTGCACCTGCTTTAATTCCTTTTAAAGCAGTTATTGATGGAGCAGACTTTGAGCCATCTGGAGTAAATGACACCCTTGAACTTATTGTTGAAGAAGTAAATGGAATAAATGTTACCTATGTAATTGCTACACTTGAAAATGGTAGAACCATGAAAATCGGTTTCCCTTCTGATATGATTGAAGTAGGAACCTATGCAATGAGTACTGAAGTTGTAAACGGTGATGAAACGATTGGCTTGTATGTAAGAGAAGGGAGTGACATAGAATTTGTTTCAAATCCTGGAACTTTAGTAATTCAAAGTTTTGATTCAGAAACGGGCGATGTAAGTGCAACCTTTTCGTTTACGGCTTTAAACCCCGACGGCGAAGACCCAACGGTAATTGAAATTACTGACGGGGAGTTTAACCTAAATTTATTATAAGAAACGAACATTTCATACATACAATTAGAAAAGCCTTTTCGACACCTTTGAAAAGGCTTTTCTAATTTTTCTAATATAGAAAGGGTTTAATATTTCAGTAGTTAAAGAACCGCTAGCTTTATATGGCATACAAATTGAATTATAGTGAGGGTATTGCCAACTAATTATTATGATTACCAGTGGTTTTACAATTTCATTGATAAAAAATAAATATAATAAACGACGTTGTTTCCCTTAGTTTGTGACACAATGTCTTACAACATACTATGTCAAAATCAAAACTATCCTTATTAGACAGTTTGTCATTTCAAGAATTTCAAGATGATGCAGAATTTATTCCGTTGATGTCTTCTGAAGATGAGGAAGAAATGAATAATGAAGATCTTCCAGAGATACTTCCTATTCTACCTTTGCGTAATACCGTTTTGTTTCCAGGTGTTATTGTTCCGATTACAGCAGGACGCGATAAATCGATTGCACTTATTCACGAAACAAACAAAGAAGGAAAAATTATTGGTGTCGTTTCTCAAAAGGAAGAAGGAGAAGAGGATCCAGGTATTGACGATATTAACACGATCGGTACCGTGGCTAAAATATTGAAGGTTTTGAAAATGCCCGATGGAAACACTACGGTGATCATTCAAGGTAAAAAAAGGTTTCAAGTATCTGAGGTAATTACTACCGAACCATACATCACGGCCACTGTAAGGGCTGTTGAGGAGGCAAGGCCTGCCATAGACAAT
>JBLHII010000064.1:0-9415 GCA_047616265.1 Minisyncoccia bacterium | reverse complement strand
AAGCCAAAGTACATATCACGTGCTTTGGCTTTTGTTTCATCTTTCTTAGTTATTAGAAATCAAACTCGTCTGGAACCTCTTCTATGTCCTCAGGCTTACCCTCTTCTTTCCATTTATCACAATCTACCTCAATTGTAAGATTTGGGGGAACAGTGAACTCTTCTTTTGATATTGTTAAACGTTCATCATTGTAGCAATCTTTCATGTACAGGGCCCAAACAGGTAGTGCCATTGTGGCTCCTTGCCCATACATTGTTGACTCGAAATGAACAGAGCGATCCTCACCCCCAACCCAAACTCCTGTAACAAGATTAGGCACCATACCCATAAACCAACCATCACTATTATTTTGTGTGGTTCCTGTTTTACCTGCTATTGGATTTTTAAACTCATAAGGATATCCGGTTACTGCAGATTTATACGCGCTATTTGCTCCGCCTTTATGACGCAGTCTAGATCCAGACCCAGATTTTGTAACTCCCTGTAAAAGCTTAATCGTCACATATGCGGTTTCGCTACTAATAACATCTTTTGTTTCTGGCGTATGTTGGTACAAAATCGTCCCGTTTTTGTCTTCAATTCTGTTAATTAGTGTTGGTTTCACATACACTCCTTCGTTGGCGAAAGTGCTATAGGCTCCTACCATTTCATAAAGAGATACGTCTGGAGTCCCTAGTGCTAATGAGGGTACCGGCAAAATGTTTTCTGTGTCTATTCCCATTTTACCAACCAATGTAATAACCGGCTCCGGACCTACACGATCTATTAACCTAGCGGTAACCGTGTTTACAGAATTTGCCAATGCGTCTGTTAAAGACAGCATCCCGCCATATTTTTGGTTCGAATTTTTTGGACACCAATCTTTCATGTTTCCTCGTGTACCAGCGGGAATACAATAGGGCGTGTTTGGAAGCGTGTCACAAGGAGACATATGCATTTGGTCAATGGCAGTTGCATATACAAAAGGCTTAAAAGTAGAACCAACTTGTCTTTTGCCCGTAGTTACCATGTCATACTTAAAGTGCTTATAATCTATTCCACCAACATAGGCTTTTACTTCTCCCGTTTGAGGGTTCATAGACATCATAGAGCCTTGTAAATGATTTTTGTAGTAGCGTATGGAGTCTCTTGGGGTCATAATGGTGTCAACATCTCCATTCCAAGAAAAAATGCGCATCTTTCGTTTTTTGTTAAAGCTTTTTAAAATATCGTCTTTGCTTTTTCCTTCCGCAGTCATCACTCTCCATCGTTCACTTCGGCGTATTGAGTTTGCTAGTATTCTATTAATCTCTTCTGGTGTTACATCCCTAAATGGAGCCGTCTTATTATTCCTATTCTGTCTCGTAAAATCATTTTGGAGGTTTGACATGTGTTTCGTCATTGCATTTTCTGCATACCCCTGCATTCTGGCATCAATAGTTGTAAACACCCTTAATCCATCTCTGTATATATTAAAATTACTTCCGTCACTTTTAGGATTATTTTTGGTCCAATTTCCCATAAAAGCACGTGCATATTCTCTAAAATACGTTGCTAATCCTTCAACATGACCCTGCGGTGTATACTTAAAAACAAGAGGAGAGCTCTGCAGACTGTCTTTTAATTCTTCTGAAATAAAGTCATACTTTTCCATTTGAGACAGCACCACATTTCTGCGGTTTTTTACTCCTTCTGGATTTCTCGATGGGTTGTATAACGATGAGTTTTTAAACATTCCTACAAGCATAGCAGACTCAGATACCGTGAGCTCACTTGGTGATTTGTCGAAGTAAATATTACTTGCAGATTCGATACCAATGGCTTGATTTAAAAAATCATACTCATTAAAATACATGGTAAGTATTTCATCTTTGGTGTACCTTCGTTCTAGACGTGTTGCGATGATCCATTCTTTAACTTTCTGGATCCCGCGTTGAAACTTGTTTCTGGAAGCTTGTTCAGTAAATAATTGCTTTGCCAGTTGTTGTGAAATGGTACTAGCCCCTCCTTTACTTCCTAAATAAACAGCAGCACGGAGGGTTCCGCGAATGTCAATTCCGCTATGGTCATAAAAACGAATGTCTTCGGTAGCTAAAAGCGCATTTTTCAAATGCTCTGGTAATTCCTCAAAGGCAACAGGAGTTCGATTTTCTTTATAAAACTTGCCAATAACCTTACCGTCTGAAGAAATAATTTCGGTGGCCAGGTTCTTTTCAGGGTTTTCAAGACTTGTTTCATCTGGAAGGCTTCCAAAAGTGCCAAATGAAGCCAACAAAAACAATAAGGCTATAAGAGCAATACCGCTCAATAACAAGAGCCAAAATATCTTTATAAAGCCAAACGTTTGCTTCTTTTGCTTTTTTTGTTTCTTTTTTGTAGTCGTTTTCTTTTGAGCCATAAAACCTTTCTTTTTGTGTTAACTTCTGAAATATGACTGCAACTTCAAAAATATAAATACGCTCTAATTGTTAAAAATAGTATTCGTTTCTACTTAGGTCGTATGCGATTGTTTTTCTACACTTTTCGTAAACATTAAAATTTCAGAAACCCTATGGTCGCTATCCTTATATTAAAAGTTACTTTCCTTTTTCTACGCTGTACCCAATATCTGTTATTCCATCGAGGAAAGTAACACCTTGCGCCTCCCCATTATTTCGTACCGCGTGCGAAATATGCAGCATATAATTTCCAGCTTCTTTAAAACTAAAATTTTCTTTATAAAATAGCTTGTTTTCTTTAATCGCTCCTATACCAGTTCCTAGCCATGTTCCGTCTGGTTTTGCCATTTTATACTCTAAGGTGTCTACCACTATTTTACCATGAGGGAAGTGCAAAGAAACGATTAAAAATAGATTGCTAAATGGATACTTATTGTTATTTCGTATCGTAACAAAAGTATTATACTGTTTTAAACTATCCAGCACCGGAAGTTCAAAGACAGCAGTATCTTTTACCCGCCAGCTATCTCCTTGAATGGCCATGGTATCTCCAGCAACAGCGCTATCTCCGCAGGCTATAAAAAGTGTGGCTAAAAGGCATGCGAAAAAACAGTTATACATTACTTTTTTGGATTGTTGGGTTTCGTGCGGTTGTTGCTATTTTTGTTCCTTGGGTTTGGTTTTTTTTCGCCAGCAGCAGCATTTGGTCCCGTTTGTTTTTTATTTCTAGCGTTGGGTTTGTTTGGTTTTCCCGCAACAGCAGCTACAGGTTTCCTAAAATTCCGCTTTTTCTTGTTCCTGCGTTGTTCTCTTTTTGGTTTGTCAAAACGAGTAAGACTGTCTTGACCGACGACATTACTAAACAACTCGGAGTCATCTATTTTGGTCTCTATTTTATAATCTTCAAGATTGGCAACAGTATCTCCTTTTTTATTGATTGCAATAATTTCGTTAACGCGCTCTAGGGTTAATTCATGCCAATTCATAGCTTCTTTTTCGTAAGCAAACCAAAGCAGCCCTTTAAAAATATCTGTTTTTTGGCAAATAGCATTTCCTCTTTCCGTTTTAAGCTTTACATCACTTTTTGGAAATGTGGCCAAGGTATCTAGGTAAGTATCTAGCTCGAAATTTAAACAACACTTTAGCTTACCACATTGTCCTGCTAGTTTTTGAGGATTTAAAGATAGTTGTTGGTACCGCGCTGCTGAAGTGTTTACAGATCTAAAATCTGTTAACCAGGTAGAACAGCAAAGTTCTCTTCCACAAGAACCAATGCCTCCTAAACGAGCTGCTTCTTGTCTAAACCCAACTTGTTTCATCTCGATACGAGAATTAAACGTACGGGCAAATTCTTTAATTAATTCTCTGAAATCTACGCGTTCTTCTGCTGTATAGTAGAAAATAACTTTAGATGCATCGCCTTGAAATTCTACATCGCTAATCTTCATACGCAATCCTAAACGAATTGCAATAACGCGAGATCGCTTTTGAATATCTGCTTCACGATCCCGCCCTTTTTGCCAAATATCTATGTCTTTTTGAGTGGCTTTTCGGTATAAAACTGGAAGTTTCGTTGCGTCTGGATTTTCCTTTTTCTTTTTCATTTGTACGCGAACCAACTCACCTGTGAGAGTCACCATACCAATATCGTGACCAGATTCTGCTTGGGTAGCAACGGTGTCACCAATACTTAAAGAAAGATTTTCATTGTTTTGATAGAAATGTTTGCGTCCATTTTTAAAACGCACTTCCACGCCTGTGTAAGGAGTCATGTTTGCAGGAAGCGACATATTTGAAAGCCAATCAAATACCGTTAATTTATTGCAACCATCGGTTCCGCAAGTACCATTGTTCTTGCAACCCTTTGGTTGTCCATCGGCGCCAGAGGCACAGCTAGTACAGCCCATATTATTTATATATAGTGGAGTTTCTTGGGTTTTTTGTCTTTTCCTTTCCGTTAAAGAGATATGATAATCAACGTCGTTCTTCAGCTAGATCTCAACAGTACTTAAACAGACAAATCATTAAAACCAAGAGAACTCTCGAATAAATGAAACACTATTGTTTACAATGTAAAGGTATTAAATCTTACAGAATAAAAATTCAGAATTATAAACTACTTCTTATATTGAAGTTTTTCTGATCTTCCTTTTTTAAATATCTTATTGCTAGCATGTATTCCTTTGCGGAGCTCTTTTTGCTCTTCATACGATAATTGAATGATTTCGTGGCATTCGTCACTACACGTGTGTTCCAATTTTTCTGCGCAGGCATCGCACTGGATAAACAACAAATGGCAGCCTTCATTAGCGCAATTAGTATGGCTATCATGAGGGCTCCCGCATTGATGACAATTAGAAATCACATCATCACTAATACGCTCACTGCGCCTTCGGTCAAAGACAAAGTTTTTACCTAAAAATTTATTTTCTAATCCAAGATTCTTTACTTGACGGGTGTATTCAATAATTCCGCCTTCAAGTTGAAATACATTTTTAAACCCTTTGTGCTTATAATAAGCGCTCGCTTTTTCACAACGAATTCCTCCTGTACAGTACATCACTAATTTCTTATCTTCTTTATGGTCTTTTAAATCTTCTTCTATGATCGCTAAAGAATCTCTAAACGTGTCTACATTTGGGGTTTGGGCGTTTTTAAAGTGTCCTATTTCGCTTTCATAATGATTCCGCATATCTACCAAGACTGTGTCTGGATCTTCTATCAAGTCATTAAATAAAGACGCGTCAACATGCACACCTATATTAGTAACATCAAAGCTAGTGTCATTCAAGCCATCTGCCACAATTTTATCCCGGACCTTAACCTTGAGCTTTAAAAACGATTTTAAGTTGTGCTCAACGGCGATGTTTATTCTGCAGTTCTCTAGGAAGTAGATCCCGTCTAAAACAGTTTTAAAATCATTAAACTTTTTAGCTGGCACAGAAAGTTGTGCGTTAATCCCTTCGTTAGCAACATAAATGCGACCAAGGACTTCAAGGGCATCCCAAGCAACAAATAAATGATTCCTAAAAAGTTCTGGATTACCTATGTTGGCATATTGATAAAAAGAAAGCGTTACGCGGTCTTCTCCCGCCTCTTCTAATAAAGTTGCTCTCTCTTTGGCGCTTAGTGTATTGTACAGTTGCATGCTATACTAATGTTTAAGGATTAAAAGAAAATTCTTACAAGGTTCAAAAGTAAAAAAAAAGAACACTAACGCAATATTTTGTGAAATAAAACCTTCTAATTCATGAATTAAGAGCAAGGAATACTTCCAAAATTTGGAATATTTCCAAAAATATGTATCTTTGTGTATATAATTTAAAATGATAGCAACTGTTTACAAACTTTAAAAAACAACCAAGTAATTGGTTGTTTCAAGACAAACGAAGCTTTATTTTTATCATCAAAACGGTACATACTAAAAAATAGCATTATGGCAGATAGTAAAGAAAAAGAAGCAAAATTAAAAGCACTAAAGCTTACCCTAGACAAACTAGATAAAACGTATGGGAAAGGAACCGTGATGAAAATGGGAGATCAAGCCATCGTAGATGTAGAGTTCATTCCATCTGGGTCATTAGGTCTTGATGTAGCGCTAGGTGTTGGTGGATATCCAAGAGGAAGGGTTATTGAAATTTATGGGCCAGAATCTTCTGGTAAAACAACATTAACGATTCACGCTATAGCTGAAGCACAGAAAAAAGGAGGTATCGCAGCTTTTATTGATGCAGAACATGCTTTTGATAGATATTATGCTGAAAGCTTAGGAGTAGATGTTGAAAACCTCATCATTTCGCAACCAGATAATGGAGAACAAGCACTAGAAATTGCAGACAACTTAATTCGTTCTGGCGCTATTGATATTATTGTTATTGATTCTGTAGCTGCTTTAACGCCTAAAAGTGAAATTGAAGGTGAAATGGGGGACAGCAAAATGGGGTTACACGCACGTTTAATGTCTCAAGCATTAAGAAAACTAACAGGGTCTATTTCTAAAACTAATTGTACGGTAATCTTTATTAATCAATTACGTGAAAAAATTGGAGTAATGTTTGGAAACCCAGAAACAACTACGGGTGGTAATGCTTTAAAGTTTTATGCTTCGGTACGATTAGATATTCGTCGTTCTACACAAATTAAAGACACAAACGGAGGTGTTTTAGGAAATAAAACGAGGGTTAAGGTTGTAAAAAACAAAGTAGCGCCACCATTTAAAATGGTAGAATTTGACATCATGTACGGTAAAGGGATTTCTAAAGTTGGTGAAATCATTGATCTTGGTGTGGATTTTGAAATTATCAAGAAAGCAGGGTCTTGGTTTAGTTATGATGAGACTAAGCTAGGGCAGGGTAGAGATGCTGTAAAAACATTATTACTTGACAACCCAGAACTTATGGAGGAGCTAGAAATTAAAATAAAAGACTGTATCAAAGCCTTAGCAGATGCTTAGATAAAAACATCGAGATCCGTGGTCGTGCTTCATGGCTAGTTAATCTTAAAAAAGTGCTGTTTAAGTACTGCTTACTTTAATAGCTAAATTCATAGTAATTCTTCGTGTCAAATTTAAAAACCGGAAATTTTATATATTATATAATTTCCGGTTTTTTATTTTAGTATCTTTTCCTTCTGTTTTAAAAGAGATTCTTAGCGTCTTACCCTTCTTTTAAAATTAAATTACCGCGTACTGTATTAAATTATATTTTGAAACGTTATAAGGGCGCTAGTGTTTCAGAAATAAAATAACGACTACGCAACCCTCTTCACAATCAAGCATCTAGTTGGTGTAGAACCCAATGCGTTGGAGTTGTTTGTGTATAAAATTTGCTAACAAACCAAGGTGACTGCATTTGACTTTAGACGAACTCATACACGGCTGTAAAAGAAAGGATGCTAAAGCGCAAGGAGAATTATACAACCGCTACAGCGGTATATTATTTTCTATTTGTTTGCGCTACTCCCCAAACAAAGTCGAAGCAGAGGACAATTTACAAGATGCTTTTATTACTATTTTTAATAAAGCAGAACAGTTTAAAGAAAAAGGCTCTTTTGAAGGTTGGATAAAAAGAATTACAGTGAATACTGTACTTCAAAAATATCGGAAACAAAAAATGTTTGCTATTAAAGATGAGGCGCAAATTGAGGATACGGCAAATGAAGAAATAATTGATGATGGTTTACCCCTTGATTATTTACTGCGTATAATTCAGGAATTACCAGATAGGTACAGATTGGTCTTTACTATGTATATTATGGATGGGTATTCACACAAAGAAATTGGAAACTTGCTAGGTATTAGTGATGGGACCTCTAAATCTAACTTAGCCAGAGCCAGAGGCATCTTAAAGACAAAAATTGAAGCCTATCAAACAAACAATCATTAGAATATAAATCTGTTGCAAACGCAACGACCCGATGAAAGAAAAAAAGAACATAGATCAACTTTTTAAAGAGCGCTTCGCAGAACATGAAGTAACTCCTCCTGCACGGGTTTGGGATAACATCCTTGCGCAACTAAAAGAAGAGAAGAAAGAGCGTGTCATCATTCCATTGTGGTGGAGGATTGCCGGTGTTGCAGCGTCTTTGATTTTAATCTTTAGTTTAAGCAACACATTGCTTGATGATACAAACAAAGGCATTGTTGAAGAAGTTCCTGTGCATCAAAAAGAGGAAGTTTCTCCAGAGATCCAAAAAGATCTGAAAATAAACAATCCTGAAAATACAATTCACGTAGCTAATGGGTCAGGTACTAAAAACACAAAATCTATTGTTTCTACAGAAACGCATCTTCAAAAGAAACCAAAGAGGTCAAGTACAAAAAGACACAAAAACAGCACCATAGCGGCTGCAAAAGACCCTGGTTCCGGCAACACCGGCAGTGCTTCAGAAAAGAATAAAGAGGACGCTACGGTTCTCCTTGCCTCAAATAATGGCATTGCAACCACTTCAGGGGCAAACAAAAAAAGTGTTGTCTCAGTTCCTAGCTTAAAAACAAAAGAGGCTATTATTGTCCCGCCAACCACAAAAAATGCTGTTGTGACCAAAAACACCCCGCAAAAGACATCTATTTTTGATGCTATTGATGAGCAAAAAGAAATAGAAGCAAAGGATGCCGTTGCCAATAGTAAAAAACGGAAGGGGCTTTGGGAAATAGCTCCCAACATTGCTCCAGTATATTATAATACGTTAGGAGAAGGATCTTCTATTGACCAAAGTTTTGCAGACAACTCTCAACGCGGAGATGTAAATATTAGTTACGGAGTTGGGGTGCGTTATGCGCTAAGCAATCGCTTAAAGATCCGCTCTGGTATTAATAATGTAGCCCTTAGCTATCGCACAGGAGGTATAGAGCTCGGAGACGGCCCTGTCTCGGCAGCACTAAAAAATATTGATTATGACAGGCCTGGAATTGTAGTAATTGCTCAAGATTTAGGCACTTTTTCTTCCCAAACTGCAGGTGGAACTTTTGGGGAGGTTACTCCAAAATCAACCAACGGAGAAGCCTTTATCAATCAAAACATAAGCTATTATGAAGTACCTCTGGAGCTAAGCTATGCAATAGTAAATAAAAAGCTTGGGATAGCGGTCATTGGAGGTATAAGCACGCTCCTTTTAGGCAATAATGACGTATCTGTAACGGCGGGAAGTTACAATGAAACACTCGGGTCTGCGAACAATTTGTCTGACCTAAGCTTTGCCACCAACATTGGTCTTGGGGTTCACTACAAACTATCAAACTCATTTAAATTTAATGTTGAGCCTATGTTTAAGTACCAACTTAACCCTTACACAGACAGCGCCGTAGACTTTAAACCCTATTATGTTGGAGTCTATACCGGTTTAAGTTTTAAATTTTAGGTTGCGCGAAAAACCCCCTCGGGTTATTTTGGTGCAATTTTAATTGGTTTGTTTGAAATTCAATACTTCAACCAATAGCACTAAGAATCGTCTTATCGCCACTAGAGCGTTTTTTATTTCAAAAATTCTTTTATTTCATC
>JBLHII010000063.1:0-9509 GCA_047616265.1 Minisyncoccia bacterium | reverse complement strand
GTAATTTTTCCAGTTTTGTCTCGTAAACGGTATATTTAACAACTATTCACGCGATTTTATGGCAGATACAAAATATACCGAAGATAATATACGATCCCTCGACTGGAAAGAGCATATCCGTATGCGTCCTGGTATGTATATTGGAAAACTAGGTGATGGTTCATCACCAGATGATGGTATTTATATATTATTAAAAGAGGTACTCGATAATAGTATTGATGAGTTTGTTATGGGTGCGGGAAAGACTATTGAAATTCGCATAAAAGAAAAAGAAGTTCGTGTACGAGATTTTGGTCGGGGAGTTCCTTTAGGTAAGGTAGTTGACGTTGTGTCAAAAATGAACACAGGTGGAAAGTACGATTCTCGTGCCTTTAAAAAATCGGTAGGTTTAAATGGCGTGGGCACCAAGGCTGTAAATGCATTGTCTTCTTATTTCAAGATTGAATCTATTAGAGATAATAAAGTGAAATACGCAGCATTTTCACAGGGAGAATTAACAGAAGATAGTGCTGTAGAAGAATCCACTAAGCGCAGAGGAACTAAGGTTGTTTTTATTCCAGATGAAGTTATTTTTAAACACTACAAATACCGTAACGAGTATGTAGAGAAAATGCTTAGAAATTACGTCTATCTCAATCCAGGGTTGACAATAGATTTTAACGGTGAAAAGTTTTTCAGTGAAAACGGTCTTAGAGATTTATTAGAAGATAACATGTCTAAAGAAGATATGCTGTATCCAATAATTCATTTACGAGGGATAGACATAGAGGTTGCTATCACACATAGTAAGACGCAATACAGCGAAGAGTACCATAGTTTTGTTAATGGTCAAAACACAACCCAAGGAGGCACTCATCAAGCCGCCTTTAGAGAGAGCTTGGTAAAAACCATTAGAGAGTTCTATGGAAAGAATTATGAAGCCAGTGACATTCGAAAGTCTATTGTAAGCGCCATTAGTATTAAAGTAATGGAGCCTATCTTTGAGAGTCAAACAAAAACCAAGCTGGGTTCGACAGATATGGGTGGAGACTTACCAACAGTACGTGCTTATATAAATGATTTTCTCAAAACACAATTAGATAACTTCTTACATAAAAACGCAGCCGTTTCTGAATCTTTGCAGCGTAAAATTATGCAAGCAGAACGCGAGCGTAAAGAGTTGTCTGGTATCAGAAAATTAGCCAAAGACCGTGCAAAGAAGTCTAATTTGCACAATAAAAAACTACGTGATTGTAGGGTTCACTTAGGAGACACCAAAAAAGAGCGGAACCTAGAATCAACCTTATTTATCACTGAGGGAGACAGTGCATCAGGGAGTATTACTAAAAGTAGAGACGTAAACACACAAGCTGTTTTTAGTTTAAAAGGGAAGCCTTTAAATAGTTATGGTTTAAGTAAAAAGATTGTTTACGAAAACGAAGAATTCAACCTTCTACAAGCAGCATTGAATATTGAAGAGTCTATGGAAGACTTACGATACAATAACATTGTAATCGCAACAGATGCCGATGTTGATGGAATGCACATTCGGCTGCTGTTAATTACATTCTTCCTTCAGTTTTTCCCAGAGGTAATTAAAGAAGGCCATTTATATATTTTACAGACTCCTTTGTTTCGGGTTCGAAATAAGAAGAAAACTATTTATTGTTATTCAGACGAAGAAAAAAGAGATGCACTTGAAGAACTGAAGCCAAAGCCAGAAATCACAAGGTTTAAGGGGCTTGGAGAAATTTCACCAGATGAGTTTGTACACTTTATTGGAGAGAAAATTAGGTTAGACCCTGTAATGCTTGACAAGCAAATGAGTATTGAAGAAATGCTCTCCTTTTACATGGGTAAAAACACACCAGACCGTCAAGAGTTTATTATCAATAATTTGAAAGTAGAGTTAGACACTATAGAAGAAGACTAAAAATCCAACGAAAACAGGAACATCAAGTACCATACGTGAAATTATAGAAAATGAACGAGGATCAAAATCCAGAAGAAGCACTAAACCCAAAAGACATCAACTCACAGGAGGATTCTCAAGAAGAACCTCTTGATGCTCACGTAATGGAAGAAGATGAAGATGATTTTAGTTTAGAAGTTGCAGAAGAAGGTGAGACGATTACTCGTGTCACGGGGATGTATCGTGAGTGGTTTTTAGACTATGCTAGTTACGTGATTCTAGAGCGAGCTGTTCCTGCGATAGAAGACGGTTTTAAGCCAGTACAGCGCCGTATCATGCACTCTATGAAAGACCTAGATGATGGGCGTTATAGCAAGGTAGCCAACATAGTAGGACACACGATGCAATACCACCCTCATGGAGATGCAAGTATTGCTGATGCCATGGTACAGCTAGGGCAAAAAGATTTATTGATTGACACGCAAGGAAACTGGGGGAACATTCTTACCGGAGATAGAGCGGCTGCATCACGTTATATTGAAGCACGTATTTCTAAGTTTGGCTTGGACGTTGTTTATAATGCTAAAATCACTAAATGGCAATCCTCTTATGATGGCCGAAGAAAAGAACCTATTAATCTTCCTGTAATGTTTCCGCTTTTGTTGGCACAAGGAGGTGAAGGAATTGCTGTTGGGTTGTCTACAAAAATACTACCACATAACTTTATAGAATTAATAGACGCCTCTGTGAAGCACCTGCAAGGGAAGCGTTTTACTATCTTTCCAGATTTTCCTACTGGAGGAATTGTAGATATAACCAATTATAATGATGGCTTACGAGGTGGAAAAATTAGAAGTCGTGCACGAATTAGTCAACAGGACAAAAACACCTTGGTTATTACCGAGATTCCATTCGGAACCAACACTGGCTCCTTGATTGATTCTATCTTAAAAGCCAATGATAAAGGTAAAATTAAGATTAAGAAAATTGAAGATAATACAGCAGCAGATGTTGAAATTCTTATCCATATTCCATCTGGTATTTCTCCAGATAAGACGATTGATGCTTTGTATGCGTTTACAAATTGTGAAAGTTCTATCTCACCATTAGGCTGTGTTATTGAAGATAACAAGCCATTGTTTGTTGGTGTTTCTGAAATGTTACGTCGTTCAACAGATAGAACGGTACTGTTGCTAAAGAGCGAGTTGGAAATTCAGTTACATGAACTGGAAGAACAATGGCATTATGCATCGTTAGAACGTATTTTTATAGAAAAACGCATTTACCGAGATATTGAAGAGGAAGAGACTTGGCAAGGCGTTATACGTGCCATAGATAGCGGGTTGAAGCCACACACAAAACACCTAAAGAGAACGGTCACTGAAGAAGATATTGTGCGCTTAACCGAAATACGAATCAAGCGTATTTCTAAGTTTGATATTGATAAAGCACAGCAAAAAATTGATGCATTAGATGACGGTATTGCAAAAGTAAAACACCATTTAGCACACTTAATTATTTACGCTATAGATTACTTTATTCGCTTAAAAAAAGAGTATAGCAATGGAAGGGAGCGTAAAGCAGAAATAAGGGTGTTTGATGACATACAGAAAACCAAAGTAGTTATTAGAAACACAAAGCTTTATGTAAATAGAGAAGAAGGTTTTGTGGGTACTAATTTGCGGAAAGACGAATATGTTACAGACTGTAGTGATATAGATGACATTATTGTCTTTACTGAAGAGGGTACTATGATGATTACTAAAGTAGATAGCAAAACATTTATTGGTAAAAACATTGTGTATGTGGCAGTCTTTAAAAAGAAAGACAACCGTACAACTTACAATATGATTTATAAAGATGGGGCTAAAGGAGCTACTTATGTTAAACGTTTTAATGTAACTGCGGTTACTAGAGACAAGGAATATCCAGTATCTCAAGGGAACAAAGGCAGTAAGATGATTTATTTTACAGCAAACGATAATGGGGAGGCTGAGGTAGTAAGCATATTATTACGTCAAAGTGGAAGTATTAAAAAACTTAAATGGGATTTAGATTTTAGTGATGTTTTAGTAAAAGGACGTGCCTCTAAAGGAAACATTGTTACCAAGTATCCAGTGAAGCGAATAGAGCTCAAAGAAAAAGGACTTTCTACTTTACGGCCCCGTAAAATTTGGTTTGACGAAACGGTACAACGTCTCAATTTAGACAAGCGAGGTGAGTTGGTCGGAGAATTTAGGCCTACAGACAGGTTGTTGCTCATCAACCAGCGAGGCTTGGTTAAAACAGTCATTCCAGAAATTACCATGCATTTTGATGAAGATTTAATAGTAATGGAAAAATGGGAACCAAAAAAGCCCATAACAGCAATACATTGGGCTGGAGAAAAAGAGCTTTTCTATGTAAAGAGGTTTTTAATAGATGCTCCCGAAAAGGAAGGGAATGTTTTAACAGATGATTCTAATTCTTATTTAGAAACTGTGTTTACAGACTATAGACCAAAAGCAGAGCTGGTCTTTACAAAAGAAAGAGGCAAAGACAGAAAAGAAAATGTAGTCATAGACCTTGAAGGGTTTATTGGATTGAAAGGTATAGGCGCTTTAGGAAATCAGTTAACAAAGTATAAAACTATAGAAATTAACAGCCTAGAGCCAAACCCTTATGAGCTTCCAGAAACTACAGCTGCAGCGTCCATAGAGGTAATTGATGAGCAGTCGGTTAATGAAGAACTCGAAACGGATACTGCTATTTCTGAAGGTGTACCTATGGCAGAACCACCAACCTTACCTAAAGATGAAGAGCCTCCAGTTAATGATGATGGACAGGCTTTATTGTTTTAATGTTATTTTACAATTGCGATACTGTATTCTAAGTAGTTAAATATTTAGACAAAGAATACTGTTTAGAGCTAGGAAAAGCTCCTTACGTATAATTGTTCCACTTTTTCTCGAGCCCAAGGGGTTTTACGTAGAAACTTCAAACTAGAGTTTAGGGTTGGATTTAAGGCAAAGCAGTTAATGCGCACCTGATCATCCATATACTCCCAGCCATGTTTGGCTATCAATTCTTCCAATATAGCCTTAAGGGTTTTACCATGTAACGGGTTATTTGCCTGCTTAGGTTTGGTTTCTTTTTTGATGAAGATTCCAAACAATTCAGTATTAGTTCTTGCAGGTATAGAATTGTAAGCTCTCTCAAAGGTTTGAATCGTGAAATAAAGGTTTAAATAGCTTATGTATTCTTCTTGAGTACCTCCAAATGGGCGCTGTTCTAAATCCTCCGTGAGTGGTAAATCAAACCATAGTCCAACAAGTTTCCCTTTAGGAGCGAGTAATGAGGCCATTTTTGTAGCGTATTTTACACGGTTCATCTTTTCCGGAACCAAGGAACAGAAAAAGGTTTGTTCTACAATTAGGTCATACGTCCCTTTGTGCTTAAAAAAGTCTTTTTGAATAAGCTGAGTTTCTGGAAAGTTAGGATTTCGTTTTTTAAATTTATCTAGCGGTATGTTTGATATGTCTAGTACAGTAACACAAGTGAATCCTTGCTTCCAAAGGTATTCTGCTTCATGGGCATTCCCTGCACCTGGTATTAAGATGCGAAGCTCTTTGTTTGTTACTTGCTCAAAATATGTTTTAAGCGGCATCGTAGGTGCACCTGTATCCCAGTCTGTAAGATTGTCTTCATAGCGTTGGGTCCAATATTCTTTTTCAGTACTCATGGGGAGGTGATTTTAGTAACCGTTCCTTTTTTTACTGGATTTGCTTGATTCTGTTTTTTAACGACCATTTGAAATTCGAACAGATAGGTGTTTTTAGTAGTGCTTACTATTTTAAAATGAACTGCTTCTTCGTCATACGCATTTTTTGGATTTAGTTTTCGCATGATATATTCACAATTATTAATCCAGCGCACTGAAAAAGTATCGGTAATCCCTTTGTAGCTTTCAATAGCAATACTGTCTGTTCGTATAAATGTAGAGGTAATTAATTCTGTACCTACAAGTTGTTGAAAGCTAAAAGTACCCGTCTTAAAGTCTTCACAGCTTCGTTCTACGTTGTAGCAGCTCGTCAAAAGAAGTAGAAGTAGAAGCGTACTAAGATATCGCATAAGCTTTTTTTACAAAGTTCTGCAATTATCTTTAAAATGTATCCTACAAGACGTTATTATATTCCTTAAAAGTGCCGTCATGATAAAAAACTACAATACGTTCTATAGCTGCTGTATTTGTTTTTTTTTCTGAAACATTCTCAAATACACTATTTTCTGAAACTGGTGTATGGGCAGTATTTTTATTTAATAAAACGTCTGGAGTGTCTTTTAATGATTTCTGAGTATTGGAAACTATAGTTGTTTTTTTTGAAGTGGAAGGGAAGTTGCCTTTTCCATTTAACAACCAATACAGTTCTACTTCAGGATATGTTTGAAGCACTTTCATGACAAACTCTAAACTTGGCTTATTCCTACCTGAAAGTAAATGAGAAATAGTAGACCTGTTAACCGCTACTTCTTCTGAAAATGATGTAGCCGATAACCCATAAAAATCCAAGACCTTTTGAAGTCTTTTAGAAAAATTAGAAGTGTTTACCATTGTAACTAAATTTAAAATAATATCGTGTTACAAATGTAAAAAATACTATTGAAAACAGCAAGTAATTTAGATTATTCTACAAAAATATGATAACCATAGCTTTATGTAATAAGAATTAACTTACTGAAAGACAATATATTGATATCAACTACGCCTCTTGCTCAGGTTTTAGGTGCAATAATGCATTGTGTCGGTTACAATGAACAACAATTTGAAGAGCTACAATTGTTTACACTTGTAAACTTAGGTTTGTTTACTTTTGTGTATATACATTTATACAATGCACATTACTTCTTGGTATACAGACAATTTCGAAGACCGGTTACAAGGCCGTTATATCACCCTTAAACACCTAGAACCTATACTAGATTCTTACCGTGAAGTTTTTAATGTTTCGGTAGCTGGCACTTCAGAAATGGGGTTAGATATTCCACTAGTTATCTGCGGACGAGGTCCTAAAAAAGTACTTATTTGGTCTCAAATGCACGGCAATGAGAGCACCACAACTAAAGCTTTATTTGATTTTTTTAAGTTTATGAACTCTAATGAAGGACAATCTGCTGTACTCTTAGCGTCTCATACATTTTATGTGCTTCCCATGCTTAATCCGGATGGAGCAGCTTTGTATATACGGGAAAATGTAAATAAGGTAGATTTAAATAGAGATGCTCAGCAATTATCTCAAAGAGAAAGTATCGTATTAAAGTCATTGTTTGATAGTATACAGCCAGATATATGTTTGAATATGCATGATCAACGTAGTATTTTTGGTCTAGCTGATGGTTTTCCTGCTACCGTTTCATTTTTAGCTCCCGCTGCTGAGATTTTAAAATCTATAACGCCAGCAAGACAAGAAGCTATGGCTCTAATTGTAAAAATGACGCGGTACTTAAAAGACCATTGTCCAAATCAAATTGGGCGCTTTGATGATACGTTTAATCAAAATTGTATGGGAGATGCTTTTTCGAGCCTTGGTGTGCCTACTATATTGTTTGAGGCAGGACATTATACTAATGATTATAATAGAGAGCAAACACGCTCCTTTGTATTCTATGCGTTGATTGCCTTGTGTGCCCCGGAAGATGGTAAGCACAATGTTTCTTTAGATTACAAAGAGTATTACATGCTTCCAGAAAACAAAAAGAACTTTCATGATCTTGTATTGTATAATGTACGTACTCCTGGAGATGCTATTTTAAAGACTGTTTGTTTTCAATACAAAGAGGTTTTAATAGGTGCTACCATACTATTTGATCTATATGTAGCTAGAATAGAAGTAGATACAGCTGTGTATGGTCACCAAACCTTTGATTTGCAGGGGGGGAGAATTTTATTGAATTCTCACGAAAATATTATAATCAATAAAAAAATCTTAACAATTTTTGATATTAATAAAAATTTAATACTGATTTAACAATAAAGGCATGATATTTCTTTGTGAAAGACGGTACCTTTGCTTTTAAATTATTATATAATGAAATTCAAATTAGACGCTACAGATCAAAGCATACTAGATATGCTTATTGAAAATACTAGAACCCCTTTTACAGATATTGCAAAAAAGCATGGTATTTCAGCTGGAACGGTACATGTTCGTGTAAAGAAAATGGAAGAAGCAGGTATTATTACAGGGTCTTCTTTACGTTTAGACTACAATAAATTAGGCTATTCTTTTATTGCATATGTTGGTATTTATCTGCAAAAAACCTCTCAAACACAGTTTGTGCTAGAAAGAATAAATGAAATCCCCTTTGTAACCGTAGCGCATGTTACTACAGGGAAATTTAATATTTTTTGTAAAATTAGAGCTAAAAGCACAAGCCATGCAAAAGATATTATTTACCTATTAGACGATATTGAAGGTGTTACTCGTACAGAGACAATGATTTCTTTAGAGGAAAGTATTAATGATAAGAAACGCTTAATGCATTCTATTTTTAGATCATTATAGCCACATCAACATTATTTATAAAACCCGCTAAATTGTACTAGCGGGTTTTTCTTTTAGAAAAAAAATGTAATAAAAGTACTGCTTCTTTTTGAACTTAATTTAAGCAATGCAGAAATACGCTTTAAAAGTCTTGATAATACATAAATGCACTGTATATTAATTCATTGGAAACTTTTTGATTTATTTTAAACTTCCCAAAATCTTCTAATAATACAAACAACACGTCGTCTCCTTGGTTCTTTTTGTCAAACTTTAATAAACCAATAATGGCATCTATCTCTCGGGTACTGAAATGCTTCTTTTCGAAATGTTTTAGAACTAACGTGGTTATCGCTATTTGTTTGTTTTTATCAAAATGTAACAATTCTCCAGAGATGAAGGTTGCTAAAATCATTCCAATAGCTATGGCTTCTCCGTGTAATAATGGGATTCTGCCTTTTTGTTCTAAGCAAAATGATTCAATTGCATGACCTAGGGTGTGACCATAATTTAATAATTTTCTGACACCTAATTCATTTGGGTCTTCTGTGACAATGGTGTTTTTTATCTCTATAGAATTCCAAATAAGGTTTTCAGTGCTTTGAACGTTGGCTACATCAAACGATTGAAGTTGATTCCAGTATGTTTCACTATGTATAAGGCCATGTTTTAACATTTCGGCATAGCCAGAGGTGACTTCTTTTTCGGGTAATGTGCTTAAGAAACTAGTATCAATTAGCACTAAAAGGGGGTTGTTTATAATTCCTACTTGATTTTTAAGCACCCCTAAATCCACACCGTTTTTACCACCTATTGAAGCATCTACCATAGCTAATAATGACGTAGGAATATTTATAAACTCGATCCCTCTCTTAAAAGTTGAAGCTACAAAACCGCCCAAATCGGTTACAACCCCGCCGCCAAGATTAATAAGTAAACTATTTCTATCTGCTCCTTTTTTAGCCAATATACTCCAAACAAGTGTACAAGTATTTATTGTTTTATTTGTCTCTCCAACAGGGATGGTTATTGTTTCTAGCAAAGCATCTATGCTAGACAATCTTAAAAAAGAGGGGAGACAATACTTTTGTGTATTG
>JBLHII010000062.1:0-9584 GCA_047616265.1 Minisyncoccia bacterium | reverse complement strand
ACAGGCGTCATCATTATCACTTACTAATGTACCGTTACAGTCTATATAGATACGCATGAAGGGATCGTAATCAAAAGCTGTACAAAGAGAAAATGCAACATCTCTAGCTTCTGTAGATGTTTCTGTGTACTTATAAAATGCATCAGCTCCACCAACACCATTGGTGTCAGTTTTGTCTAATGTTGTGCCTTCAATGCTACTATTACAAGTAACTTCCAGAGCTGTTTGGCAGCTATCATTGAAGCCTTCTGGACTAAAAGTCAATTCCCAATCAAAAGGGGCTTCACCCCATCTATCATCCCACTCTATTAAATACTCTTCTCCACCAATAACATCAACAGCTATTAGAATAGAACCAAAACCATTTGGGGCTTCACACCCATCATCATCATCTGCAACCGGCGTTAATGTTTCACACCCATCTGTATAAACATTCAGTCTTGTGTCAATAGCAGTTGGGTCTGAAGCACAAGAATTAATATTAATAGTACCGCTTTCTATAGGTGTATAGCTATACCATAAAGCATCTGTAGCATCTGCTTGTGTTGCGCCACCAGATCCATCAATAATAAATACATCGGAAAACGTTCCTGGACTTACTGGCGTTGCATCAGCGCAGTTAATTCCTCCTGTTGGTGGTGGTGTAAAGATTAATTCCCAGTCAAAAGCATCTGCTCCCCATCTGTCGTCCCATTCAATTAGGTATTCTTGTCCAGCAATTACTGGGATATCAGCAAGTACAGAACCAAATGTGTTAGGAGCCTCGCACCCATCATCATCATCGGCAACGGGTGTTAATGTATTACAACCATCTAGATAAATCCATAATCTCGTATCTATTGCACTTGGATCTGAAGCACAAGAGTTTATACTCATAGTACCATTTGAAGAGGGTGTATATAGATACCATAAAGCATCTGCAGCGTCTGCATCATGAGATGCCCCACCAGAACCTACAACAATAGCAACGTCATTATATATTCCAGGGGTAACTGCAAGCGCATCTTCGCAAGAGTCACCCCCATTTTGGGCATTAGCTTGCCAACTAAAAGTAGTTGTGAAAACAGACAAAATTAAAATGTAATACTTTTTCATTGCTTTTGTTTTAAGTTGTTCTTTCAAATATAGTATTATTTTTTTTTAAAAATAAGCTCATTTATGAAACAGCGTCCTTAAATTGTCGTCTTTTAATAGACCTATAATAAACCATTAACTAACGTGTCAAACTCTTTACTTGTAGAACAGTGTAGAACACAAAACCCTAGAGCCCAAACGGCACTCTACACACAATACTGTGATGGTATGTTTATTGTTGCCAGTAGGTATCTAAAAGATACTGCCGAGGCAGAGGATGCCATGCAGGTGTCGTTTATTAAAGCGTTTAAGAAAATAGAACAGTTCAAAGGTGATGTTAGTTTTGGTGCTTGGTTAAAGCGTATTGTTATTAATACATGTTTGGACGCTCTAAAAAAGAAAAAAGCGCAATTTGAAGAAATTAATGAGCAGACACTTCGTATTGAAGATGAAGAAGATGCAAATTGGTCTGTTGCTGACGGAACGACTATGAGGGTCATAGAGCAAGCTATTGCAAAATTACCTCCTAATTATAAATCTGTTGTACAGTTATTTCTGATAGAGGGATATGATCACCAAGAAATAGCACAAGTTCTTGATATTACAGAGAGTGCTTCAAGAACCAATTTGCATAGAGGTAAAATACAATTAAAACACCACTTAAAACAGCTACAATATGGCACAGGATATTAGAGAAATAATGAAGGTAAAAGCATCTCAAGAGCCTAGGTTACCAGTAGGACATGAGGCTCGCTTTAAAGCTAGATTACAGGCTAATTTTGGCCCAGATAAAAGCGCAATCCAGGTAAAGAAGCCAGAACTGTTTTGGATGAAGATTGCAGCCTTAACGATAGCATTTATAGCAGTAAGTATGTTTGGATATCATCAATTATCACAAAATAATGAGAATGATTCATTCGTGGAACGTAGTCCAACAAATCAACCACAAGAAAATGAAAAATTAGTGCGTTTAGCAGACATTTCTCCAGACTTGAAACGGGTAGAAGAATACTATATAACAGGGATCAACAAACGGTTAGCATCTTTGAAAATTACCACAGATAATAAAGATGTTATTGATGGGTATATGCAACAATTAACGGTCCTTGACCTGGAATATGAAAGCTTGAATATAGAGCTTACTGATGTAGGCCCTTCAGAAGAGACTATCACGGCACTTTTAGATAACCTTAAGATGAGACTAGAATTATTAATGAAATTAAAAACAAAATTAAAAGAACTAAAAAATCATACAAATGAAAATATTAGTAGCATTGAAGTATAAACTGTCTTTAGCCTTTGCGCTCATTATAGTTGCTCCAGGTTTTGCTCAAGAAAAATTTGTAGAGTCTTATGATGCAGGAGATGATATGGTAGTAACGGTAAAAACGTCCCATACCAGTGTCATTTTTGAAACATGGAATAAAAATAAAGTCGAAGTAGCGGCTTTTATAGAGGGAGATGCGCTAAGCAAAGAACAAAAACAAGCCCTTTTTGATGATTGGAACTTTGAAGTGTTGGGGAACTCAAAAAATGTAGTCATTAGTTCTAATGCAATAGGAAGCTGGAACGGTAATAGCCTGTCTAGTCTAGAGGCTCAAATGGGTAAAGATTTTGGAACAGCGCTAGATGTTTCGGCCGAAAAATTTGGAGAAGATAATGAAATACAGCCAGAAGCGCTTGGGAAAATTATTGAACGTAGTGTTAAAATAGCGAATGGTATATCGTATTCAAAGACCACGGTGATAGACGAGAATGGAATTGTCAAGACCATTATTACAACCAATAAAGTAAAAAGAATACCAGCTGCAAAGCGAACGATTATTATTAAAATGCCAAAAAGGACTAAGACAGATATCAATGTGCGGTATGGAGAAATAAAAATGGCAGATGCATTTAATGTGAAAGCAGTACTAAATCACACCCCTTTTACTGCAGAGCGCATTGATGGCGCGCAAACACTTATCAACGCTTCTTATGCACCTGTAGTGGTTAAAGATTGGCAGTACGGCACCTTATATGTTAAGTTTGTAGACACCTGTGATGTTGAGGCGGCAGCAAGTATACATCTTAACGCAAACTCAAGTAATGTACGTCTTGGGAGCGTTGTAAGGGAAGCTTTCGTTACAGGATCTTTTGGAACTTTAATTATTGATAGCGTAGCGAGTGACTTTAAACAATTAGAAATTGTACTTCGTAATACGGATGCTTCAGTTTCATTACCAAATAACTCATTTTCATTTTTGTTTAATGGAAAAAAATCAAGTCTACAACACCCAAAATTATTACAGATTAGCACTTCTAATGAAGGAAAGCGTCTGATAGCAAGAGGATTTTATAAGAATGCTACACAAAGCAGAAACGTTCTAGTTAATGCAGATTACAGCACCTTGATTTTAAAATAAATCTTCGGTAATAGCACTATTTTAGAATTAAACTGAAAGCTCCACAAGCTTTAAATTTCTGTGATACTTTTCTAAATATAGGGTATAATGTTTTAAACTACAAAAACAACTATCAAGGTATACATTTGGTTCAATAGTTAGGTAGCCTGAAAATAGTTAAATATAAAAAACCCCAAAAGCATTTGCTCTTGGGGTTTTAAAAAAAGGTGTTATGCTGTTATTCAACAAGAACCCATTCTCCTTTTGTAATTAGAGGGATAGCTTGTTTGTACTTTATTTCTTTGCTTTCTCCACTCATTACATGTTTAATGATAACTTTGTCATTACGGCCAATTTTTGGCATTTCACGTGTAATGGTTTCAGTTATTTGTTGTTGAGGTTGCGTTTGTCCAGCTCCTCTAGATTGAACAGAGCGTTCATCAAGATTTTTAATTTCATCTTTCTGTTCGTTAAATTTTTGCTTGCTTTTTACATCGCGAGCTTCTTGAATTTGTTGCTGATTTTCTTTTGGTAACTCTCCCTTGAATAAGAATGATAATACATCTTTATTTACGTTTTCTACCATCTTCTTAAATAACTCAAACGCTTCAAACTTATAGATTAGTAATGGATCTTTTTGTTCATGTACAGCTAGTTGTACAGATTGTTTTAATTCATCCATTTTACGCAAATGCGTTTTCCAAGAATCATCAATGATTGCTAATGAGATGTTTTTCTCAAAATCTTTCACTAGTTCTGTTCCTCTTGTTTCGTAAGCTTTCTCGAGATCTGTTGCAACGTTTAATGTTTTTACACCATCTGTAAATGGCACTAATATACGCTTGTATTGATCTTTATGATTTTCATATACATTTTGGATAACAGGGTAGGCTATCTCTGCATTAAGTTTCATTTTTTGTTGGTAATGAGCATAGGCAACCTTGTATACTTTCCCTGCAATTTCTTGGAATCCTAATTTTTCAAATTCATCTTGATCAATAGGTGCGTCTATAGAAAAATAACGAATCAATTCAAATCCAAAATTCTTAAAATCTTGATTTTCTTTATTGTTTTCTGCTATAATTTCTGCGGTATCATAAATCATGTTCGCAATATCAACACGAAGTCTGTCTCCAAACAATGCATTATACCTACGCTTATATATTACTTCACGCTGTGCGTTCATGATATCATCATACTCTAACAAACGCTTACGAATACCAAAGTTGTTTTCTTCTACTTTTTTCTGAGCACGTTCAATAGATTTAGAAATCATAGAGTGTTGTATCACTTCTCCTTCTTCTAACCCCATTCTATCCATCATCTTTGCAATACGTTCACTACCAAAAAGACGCATTAGATTATCTTCTAATGATACATAAAATTGCGAGCTACCTGGATCTCCTTGGCGACCAGAACGGCCTCTTAACTGCCTGTCTACACGTCTAGAGTCATGTCGCTCTGTACCTACAATAGCAAGACCTCCTGAGGCCTTCACGGCATCACTCAGTTTAATATCGGTTCCACGACCTGCCATGTTTGTTGCAATGGTCACAACACCAGCGTCACCAGCTTCAGCAACAATGTCTGCCTCACTTTTATGCATTTTAGCATTCAGTGTGTTGTGTTTTACTTTTCTAATGCTAAGCATGCGGCTTAACAATTCAGATATTTCTACAGATGTTGTACCAATTAATACAGGTCTTCCCTGTTTTGACAGCTCTGTTACTTCGTCAATAACAGCGTTGTATTTTTCTCTTTTAGTTTTGTAAATTTTATCTTCACGATCATCACGAACAATAAGGCGGTTGGTTGGTATTTCTACCACATCTAATTTATAGATTTCCCAAAGCTCGCCTGCTTCTGTAACTGCTGTACCTGTCATACCTGAAAGTTTTCGGTACATACGGAAGTAATTTTGTAGTGTAACTGTTGCAAAGGTTTGAGTCATTGCCTCAATCTTTACATTTTCTTTAGCTTCAATAGCCTGGTGTAGTCCGTCACTGTAACGACGGCCATCCATAATACGGCCCGTCTGTTCGTCGACAATCATTACCTTGTTTTCCATCACTACATACTGCGTGTCTTTTTCAAACAATGAATATGCTTTTAGTAATTGACTAAGGGTATGAATACGTTCACTTTTTATACCGAAATCTCTAAATAACTCTTCTTTAAGATTTGCTTCTTGTTCACTAGGTAACTCTTGTTTTTCAATTTTTGCAATCTCGGTTCCTATTTCTGGCATCACAAAGAAATCTGGATTGTCTGGACCCGATAGGTAATCGACTCCTTTATCTGAAAGTTCAATTTGGTTGTTCTTTTCTTCGATAACGTAATACAACTCTGCATCTACCTTCGGCATTTCGCGGTTGTTGTCTGCCATGTAGGTGTTTTCTGTTTTTTGTAGAATTTGTTTAACACCTTCTTCAGATAAGAATTTAATTAATGCTTTGTTTTTTGGAATACCACGGTATACTCTTAATAACTTAAAACCCCCTTCTTTAACATCTCCTTCTTTAATTAATTTTTTTGCTTCAGCCAAAACACCTGTAAGGTACTTTTGCTGTACGGCTACAATATCTGCAATTTTAGGCTTTAATTCATTAAATTCATGACGATCTCCTTGTGGTACGGGACCTGATATAATTAAAGGTGTTCTTGCATCATCAATCAACACACTATCTACTTCATCAACAATAGCGTAATGGTGTGGTCGCTGCACCAAATCTTCTGGCTTATGTGCCATGTTATCACGTAGGTAATCAAAACCAAATTCATTATTAGTACCATAGGTAATATCGCAGTTATAGGCCTTTCTTCTGGACTCACTATTTGGCTGGTGGTTATCTACACAGTCTATGGTCATTCCATGAAACTGAAAAATAGGAGCCATCCATGCGCTATCACGCTTTGCTAAATAATCGTTTACTGTAACTACGTGAACCCCATTTTGAGCTAAGGCATTTAAATATACAGGTAATGTTGCAACCAATGTTTTACCTTCTCCTGTTTGCATTTCTGCAACTTTTCCTTGGTGTAAGGCAACCCCCCCAATAAGTTGCACATCATAGTGTACCATGTCCCAGGTAATTTTTTTTCCTGCAGCATCCCAAGAGTTTTTCCAGATAGCATGATCTCCGTCAAGGGTTACGTAATCTTTGTCGGCAGAGAGCTCACGGTCAAACGCTGTTGCAGTAACACGTAATGTTTCGTTGTTTTTAAAACGCTTAGCTGTTTCTTTTATAACAGCAAATGCTTCTCCTAAAATTTTATTTAGAGACTCTTTCTCCACCTCATAACGGTCATCTTTTAAGGCGTCAATATTGTTGTAGATGTCTTCTTTTTTGTCAATATCTTCTTCGTTATCTGCTTCTAATTTAAGCGTATCAATCTTGTCCTGGATTTCTTTTTGATCTGCTTTGATTATGGATCTAAAGATATTACTCTTAGCACGAAGCTCATCAATGCTTAATTTTTCTATTGCAGCTTCATGAGATTTCACTTCGTTTACATACGGTTGTATGTCTCCAAGATCTTTTTTGGATTTATCTCCCACAAATACTTTTAATACCTTATCTAAAAATCCCATGTGTCTTAATATTGTTTAGCGCATAGCGCTGTATGTTTTGTTTTATTGAATAATAATAATATTTAGAGGTATAGCGTTGGCACTGTAACAAAAAAAGTCCCTGTAAACAGAGACTTTTTGAATAGCGCATGATTTACGGAACGCCTACTTTATACTTACGTTTAATTAAACGCGTATATTAATATTCGTCTTCGTTCCACAGATAGTCTTCGTCTGTAGGGTAGTCTGGCCAGATTTCTTCTATAGAATCATAAGAGTCTCCCTCATCTTCTATAGCTTGTAAATTTTCTACAACCTCTAGCGGTGCTCCCGTTCTGATAGCGTAGTCAATTAATTCGTCTTTTGTTGCCGGCCAAGGCGCATCACTTAAATAGGATGCCAATTCTAATGTCCAGTACATTTATAAATATGTTTTAATTTTGTGCAAAAATAATTTTTTAGTTGAAAGAGGCAAGGAAAAAACAATTTATTTAAAATATATTTTCAATACCGTTTATAACATGCTAAAAATCAATAAATTGATTATAATTAATTGAAGTGTAAAATGTTACGTAAAGCTAAGATTTTAAAACCAATTCTAAACACAGCTAGCCCCTTTGTTTTCGTTTATTTATAGCTTATCAGGCATCCACTTTACCTCATCAGCTTCTAGGTCATGAGACAACTTTCGTGCCAACACAAAAAGGTAGTCAGATAGTCTGTTAAGGTATTTTAAAACGCGTGGGTCAATAGCTTCTTCTTCGTTCAAAAGTGTAGATATTCTTTCGGCTCTACGACATACGCAACGTGCAATATGACAATATGACACCGTAGTGTGCCCACCAGGAAGTATAAAGTGTGTCATAGGGGGAAGTGCTTCATTCATCTGATCGATCTCAGTTTCTAATAGTGCAATCTCCTCTTCAGAAATTTTAGAGATGTTTAATCTTTCTTTTCCGTTTTTAAGAATTTCTTTGTCTGGTGGTGTTGCGAGTATCGCTCCAACAGTAAATAATTTATTTTGAATATGAATGAGTATTTCCGAAGTATGTGCATCTATTTTCTGGTCTCTAATAAGCCCTATATGAGCGTTAAGCTCATCCACAGTTCCGTAGCTTTCAATCCGAATGTGATGCTTAGCAACGCGAGTTCCTCCAAAGAGAGAGGTAGTTCCTGTGTCGCCGGTTTTTGTATATATCTTCATAGCTTACCGTTTATCTTGTTGTTCTTTTTTACGTTCTTGAAAGCGTTCTTTAAATGTTTTATTTTTCCTCTTTTTTAAACTTGCTTGGTTTTGTTTATTCCAAAAATAGAGAACAACTAATAAAATAACCGCGCCGAGAACGAGCATAAAAGGATTGCTAATTTCTAGTGATTCCATACTGTGAAAATACAAGGATTTTTTGTGAGATACAATCAATATTCATAATTGAATGCAAAGCGTGTTTAACGTTGTTAACGATTATCTTTTAAAATACATTAACTTCTGGCTCAATTAAAATACCAAAGTCTGTACGTACTTTTTCTTGAATTTTTAATGCGAGTTCCCAAATTTGTGCACCCGAAGCATTTCCATAGTTGACCAATACCAATGCTTGGTTTTTATGCACGCCAGCGTCTCCATAACGCGACCCTTTAAACCCTGCTTGCTCAATCAGCCATCCTGCAGGAATTTTAAACTGCGTATCAGAAACTTCATAATAAGGTGCCTCTGGAAACGTAGCGTTAAAAATTTTAAAAGTCTTGAAGTCTACCACAGGATTTTTGAAAAAACTACCGCTGTTCCCTAATTCTTTAGGATCTGGCAATTTAGATTGGCGAATAGCGATAACAGCATCGCTTACCTCATTGATGGTAGCATTTTTTATGTTTTTTTTGGATAGTTCCTCTTGAATAGCACCATACTGTGTTTGTATGTTGTGGTTGGTTTTAGTAAGTCTAAAAGTTACCTGAGTGATCACATACTTTCCTTTGTAGGCCATTTTAAAAATAGAATTACGGTAGTCAAAGTTGCAATCTGAGTGTACAAACGAAACTTGTTTTCCGGTAGCTATTTCAACAGCGCTACATTTTAGAAAAATATCTTTTAATTCTACGCCATAGGCGCCAATGTTTTGAATAGGAGCAGTACCTACATTTCCAGGTATGAGAGACAGGTTCTCCATGCCTCCATAGTTTTTTTTTATACAATAGCGTACAAGGTCATGCCAGTTTTCACCGGCCATACAGCTAAGATGAATCTGATCTTCGCTTTCCTCTTCTATTGAAATACCCTTTAAGTTAACATGAATAACCAGTGCGTCAATAGCTCCAGTAAGTAATATATTACTCCCACCACCTAATAAGAACTTTTTTAGATAGTTCGGCATAGCTAATGCTTCTTGAAGTTCCTCAATAGTATTTACCGACACAAAATAGCGCGCCAAACTTTCAATACCAAATGTATTGTAAGACTTCAAGGATATTTGTTCTTGAATATGCATTATTCTGTATAGATTGCTAACGCTTGTTTTAATATGTTTACCGATTTGACAAGGCTTTCTTTATTGAGAACG
>JBLHII010000061.1:0-10059 GCA_047616265.1 Minisyncoccia bacterium | reverse complement strand
AGGTTGATGCGTTTATTACGTGTCAAGATTTGAATTAGAGCTTTGGTTACATCGCTGTTATTCTCAAAGATTTTTATTAAAGCTTCTTTTTTGTCATCTGCTTTAACAACTGGACTCTGTAACACAGTACGTAGCTCTTTGCTTCCCGCTAGGGTTGCATGGACAGCTTTCATGTCATCAAAAACAACGTTGCTAATATTAGCATCATTGGCTTGGTCTAAAACTGCTTTTGCATATCTTATGGCTGCTCTGCTACTCATGCTATTGTTAGTTTACGTTTGCGTCTTTCAACATCGCTTCAACCAATTCCAATTGCTTGTCTTTGTTTGATAACTCACTCTTCACTATTTTTTCTGCTATCTCAATAGATAGACTCGCTACTGTTAATTTCAATTCTGCAACGGCCGCTTTTTTCTCAGCTTGAATTGATGCTTGTGCGCTAGCAATTGCTTTGCTTGCTTCTGCTTGAGCTTCACCTTTCGCCCCAGCAATCATGCTTGCCTTGATTTCACGAGCTTCTTTCATCATTGCCTCACGCTCTACTCTTGCTTCTTGTAACAATTTTTCATTATCTGCGTGCAAGTTTGCCATTTCTAGCTTTGCTTTCTCCGCAGCGTCTAGGGCATCTTTAATACCTTGTTCACGCTCGTTAACAGCATTTAAGATTGGTGTCCAGGCAAATTTTCTAAGTAAAAAAAGCAATAAAATAAATACAACTGCTTGCCAAAAGAAAAGACCTACTGAAAATTCGTTAATTAATTTTTCCATTTATATAATATTTTCGAAGAAACGAAACGCCTCCTCTTAGTGATCGTTTAACGTAATAGAAACATATTACTGTAACCAACCGTTACAGCAATATGTTACCTTTTTTGATTATCCTGCGAAAATCGCTGCAAAACCAATACCTTCAATAAGCGCTGCTGCAATAAGCATCGCTGTTTGAATCTTTCCGTAAGCTTCTGGCTGACGTGCAATAGCTTCCATTGCTTTTCCACCAATCATACCGATACCGATACCGGCACCAATTACTGCTAAACCTGCTCCAATAATACTTGGGATTTCCATAATTATATATATTAAAAATTAAACATTCACTTATACTGTTAAATCCAAATTTGTAAAGACATATGCTTTAACAGGCTCCGGAGAACTAATGCCTTTTTTTTATAACTGCGCTACTTCAACATCGTGCTCTTCTGCATGCTCGTGAGTTTCACTTGCAAAACCAAAATACAACGCAGCCAACATTGTGAAAATGTATGCTTGTAATAACGCTACTAATATCTCAATTAATGAAATGGCAAATGCCAATCCAAATGATAAAGATCCCCCTATCCAATTTTGAAAGATATAAATCAAGCCTAATAAACTTCCTAGTACAACATGACCAGCAGTCATGTTTGCGTACAAACGAATTAATAAGGCAAATGGCTTTATAAACAATCCTAATATTTCAATAGGAACTAAAATGATGTAAATAAAAATCTTCCCTGCCCATGGCATACCATCTCCTAGTGGGTCAAAAATATGTTTCCAATAGTCTTTGGTCCCTGTAAATGTTGTAATCAAGAAAACAATAAGGGCTAAAGCTGTTGTTACAGCAATGTTTCCTGTAACATTAACTCCAAGTGGTGTTAAACCAAACATATTTAAAAACCATATAAAGAAAAATACCGTTAATAAAAATGGCATGTATTTTTTGTGTTTCGTCTCTCCAATATTTGCAATAGCAATATCATCTCGAATGTATGTTATAATTGGCTCAAAAAATCGTCCTGTCCCTTTTGCGATACCTCGATTTGTTGCATAACTCTTTGCAAGTCCTTTAAACAAAAAAAACATTAAAAAAGCAGTAAGCAGTATCATGAACACTCCTTTTGTAATAGAGAAGTCTAAAGGCTTTTCGTTGGTTGCGTGATGTGCATCGTCATACGTTATAGTTCCTGCTGCGTCTGTCTTGTATATTTTAGCGTGTTCTACTATATAATAGTTGCCATCTATTTCTGCAACTGTCTCACCGTGGTGAAATTTTGAAGAAGAGAATACTTTTAAACCGTCATCCCAAAGAATTACAGGCAAAGGAAACCCTATGTGCTGTTTTTCTCCGGTAGCATCATCTGTATAAGAAAACAATCCGAAATCATGTGAATCTAATAAGTGATGAGCGATATAGTCTTTCACCTCTTGCTTTCTTTCAGCTCTACTATCTCCAGACGAAGCAGCGTCTTTTGAGGTGTCTTTGGCAGACATTGTAAATGTTGTTGCCAAAAATAGAATTGAAAGTAATTTAACCAATGTTTTTCTTTGCATTTTGAGACAATTTAAAGGCGTCCTTAAAATCGGTGCAAAAATACAGTTAATCCCTAAAAAGAAAAAATTATTTTCTTTCTTTTTTTATTCTTGGTTTTGTGAAGGGTTTCTATTCTTATGAATCTAAGAATAAGTCTGATTATTAAGCTGTTTAGTAAGAAAGATAACCTCTAGTGTTAAGCAAGTTACATAGGGCACAAAAAAAGCGGCAAACTCTTCTGTTTGCATCCCAGCATCTTGTATATAAAAAGGAAAGAAAAGAATGAAAAAGAATACAAATTTTATCCCGCTACCGAGCATAAAGATAAAAGCCGTGTTTGATGATTGTTTGTTGAAGTTTGATTGTATTAAATATAAAAGAAATCCAGCCAGTAGATAATTAACCAGGTAGGATGCAATAATTCTATTTTCAAAAAGAGGAGATTCTAAAACATACAACAGCCCAATATGGACTCCAAAAAGAACTAAAAGTATCCCAAAAAGAAGTCCTAAAAAACGAATGCTTTTAGCTGTCATACAGAAACCTTATTTATTAAGTCTGTTGGTTTGCTTTAACACCGCGTATAGAGAAAGGCCTACACCAGACAACGTACAGACTATTAAAAACAATTTTCCGTCTCCGTAGTTGGCATCTAGCCATTTCCCTAGTTGTACAAAAAGATAGATTATCACCCCCATTTGTATGGCTATCGCTGAAAGGACTGCCCATCTTTTAACACCGTTGATTGGTTTTTTGGACATAGATTCTAATTAAGTTGCTCTTCGCTTTTTGTGGTAGCTCGTTGGGATTCGTTATAAAGAGGCCTTTGTGATGAGACCGATGAAGCGCCTCCTCCCTGCATACGACAGGTGGCATCGAACATAGCTCCAGGTTCTACAGAAAGTTTCCCAACAACAACCTCTCCTTGAATCTTTGCAGAACTACGTAGAGTCAATAATTGAGACACCCGAAGGGTTCCACTAAAACTCCCGGCAATATCTGCGTTTTCACAAGAGAGGTTCCCTGTGACGCTTCCGTTTTTTCCAAGCACTACTTTAGAGGGGGTTGTAATCGTTCCTTCAATAACGCCATCTATCCTAAAAAAACCTTTTGAAGTAATATCTCCCTTTAAATGGGTTCCTTCATTGATTCTATTTTGACTTGCTCCAGGTTCTGAAAGGGCAGTTTTGGCGTTTTTATCTTTTTTATCTGAAAACATTTTTAGGGTGTTTCTTTCTTAATAGAGCCTGCATTTTTGATGCGTTTTTGTTTCTCAATAAGCGCTTCTTTTTTAATAGGATCTGGCTTCTTGTTAGGGGCTGGTTTTTTTACTGATGCATCTTTAGCAGCAGGCTTTGAGCTGGCAGGTGCTTGTGTTGAGTTTGACCTGTAGGCTTCAAGGTTCTTGTGTATCTGAACAATTTTATAGTTGTCTGAAGAAATTCCTACAAAGGCTTTGATTACAGGTGTGATGTTGTTTTTCTTGGCCTGTTTTTGAGGGCTAGACAAGACCTTTCCAAGTCCTTCGGCTCCTAGTCTTGAATCTAGGCCATGAACCACTAAAAGAGTTGTTGAGGCGTTGTAATAATCGACAGAAACAAACATTGTTTCTTGGTATTTGTAGTATGCAATAGCATCATTTATTTGTTTTTTAGTATCTGAAATTTCCGCCGCTTCTTTCTGGCTGAAAGGATACACCAACTTGAACTTGGTGCTCTCTTTATCTGAAACAAAATTTTTAAATTCTAGATTGGCAATCGTAGTAGAGTACAATAACTGGGCTCTCTTTCCCTCTGGGGAGTTAGGATAGGTAAGAGACACAAAGTTCAATGCTTTTTTATATGCATAGAACCCATCTTGTCGTGCAATTGCTGTTGCTTTTAATAGCTCAAATTTGGGTACAATTTCAGTTCCGTTATACAGGGTAATATATGCGTCACTTTTTCTGATAACCTCAGCATATTTAGACCCTTCAAATGATTTGTACAAAGCATTGTACTTAAATTCTGGGCTCGAAGCATCAGAGGCTAGCTGAGCATTTGGGTTTCTTAAAATTTCAGCATACCTGGAATCACTGTGATTGTTTAAAATCTCATTCTTATACTGTTGTGCTAACGTTTCGTTTTCAAGTTGCCTGTATATTTTATATAACGTATACTTGGCGGGTAAAACTAGGCGGGCTTCAGGTTTGTTCTCAAGCAATATTTCAAGTCTATTGATGGCAAGGTCATATTCTTTAAACTTCTCTTTGTAGATAAGCCCTAATTGATAATATGCAAAATCCCGATCCTTTGTCAAACTGTCTAACACCTTAGCGTCTGTGGGAATCATCGCTATATAGGTTTCTGGCTTAAACATCTCAAGCTCGGCAATAGGGGTCGTATCCATTATAATTTCTTCCGCTTGGTCAAAACCAGTTGACTTCTTTTTAGATCTTCTCCAATTATCTTCTAACGTTCTATCTCCCCATACTTTTCTAAATGCTACTTTACCGTATGCAACAGTTGAAGGTGTGTAGAAATAAAATTTTCCGTCAGAAGCACTTGGTCCACTTCCTGCTGGCTTTCTTAAAAACTCATTGTTCGTGATGCGGCTGCTTTTATCGGCAACCTTGGTGGCTGCAATAGAGTCTGCAACAGCTTTGGTTCTTAATTTGTCTGTATATCTGGTAAAAAAAGCAAGTTTGTCGCTATCACTCATTTCAGAAATACGCAAAATACTGTCATTATTAGTAGCAATGTCTTCGTACTTGATTACATCATCTAAATTTTCACGTTTCTTTTTAACACGGCGCCACTGTCTTGTATTTTCTACTAAGTTAGTTAAGGTGCTATCATAATAAGCTCCAGCATCTTTATACTGGGCTTCATCAAAGTTCATTTCAGCTAAAGTCTGGTAATTTAAAGATTGTAATGTTTGATCTTCCTTAAAAGATTGTATTGACTTGTTGTAATGTATAACCGCTAGGCTGTCGTTGGTTGTATTTCTGTAGTAATCTCCAAGGCCGTTATAGATTTTATCCAAGAATGGACGATTTTCTCTATCTTCCTCTAAATCTTGTAATAATTCTAAAAAAGCCAATTGATCACCAACATTGTAATTAAAGTTTTTTGCCTTAGCCATGTGCGCGTTAATTAGGTAGACTCTAGCTGTTTTCCTGTGAAGTGCTATGACCTCGTCAAACGCAAAATTAGCGCTGTCTTTTTGGTCTAATTTGTTATATAATTGTCCTTTAATATAGGTAAAGCGTCCTCTTAGCTCATTGTCTTTCACGAATTTAGAAGCCGTCTTCATGTATGGTAGCGCTTGCGGCATAGAATCTAAATTAATCATTGCCTGTGCAATCATGGCGTTGGCGTCTGCTATTACCTCATCCTCTAAGTTTTCTTCTTCGAGCATTTTTAAAAGATTTTCTATAGCATACTCCTCATTATTTAAACGAATGTTCGTTTTAGCTTTCCAAATTTTGGCGTTGTTTACATTGTTGCTTGTCGCAGACTTATTTAAAATAAAATTAAAGGCGTCTAAAGCTGGAATAAACCGATTGTCATAGTACCGAGCTTTCCCTAGGAGCATGTATGCTTCATCTATTTGCGGATTGTATTCTTTTCCACCAATATACATGGAGTGTTTCTGTATTGCTTTTACCGCTTTTTCTTCGGCCTTGTTGAAGTTTGGGTCCTTCCCATCTAAGTCAAACCCATCATCATTGATGACTTCAATACGCTCAACAGGTAGGATTTCGTAAAAATCATCCGTATAAGTTTGAGCTAGGCCTTCTTTTCCTTGTACAAAAGCATTATCACCATTAAACAACGTGTTATACTCTGTAGAGACTGAATGAAAGTTCCTGTTTAAAAAGGTGTCTTTTTTTCTTGAACATGCAGTTATTGCTAGGATTGCCAGTAAAAAAAGAGAAGTATATTGTATGCGCTTCAAAATCTGTATCTTTTGTTAGTTATAATAACTTAAAACAGTCGTTTTTAGTATATAAACCGGTGATAGGACCGTAAAAATACATTTCTTTTTGGTATCTCGTAGAAGTTTTACTCAAAAATGAGTTTTAGGTTGTCATTAACGACCCTCCATAGTTGTTAAATTTCTACTACTTTTGACCTCTTAAATTAAAAAAATGGAAGTTTTCAATTACCTTAATGGTCAAGGTGGCTTTATGATATTAGCCTTTTTTGTAGTTCTGGTTGTTTTGTATAAAAAACACAAAAGTTATCGCTACTTTAAAGACATGAAAAAAGCGCGAAAAAATAAGCAAAAGTAACCTATCTTTGCCCTATGAGTTCTATACGCATCACTAAGCAATTTTCATTTGAAACAGGTCACGCACTTTATGGGTATGATGGCAAATGCCGTAATGTTCACGGGCATAGTTACAAACTTTCCGTAACCGTTATTGGCACTCCTATTGGTGATTCATCACATGTTAAATTTGGAATGGTAATAGACTTTAGTGATCTCAAAAAAATTGTGAAAGAAGAGATTGTAGACGTCTTTGACCACGCTACAGTGTTTAATAAAAATACTCCACACGTAGAGCTTGCTAAAGAATTAAGTGATCGTGGTCACAATGTTTTATTAGCCGATTATCAACCTACTAGCGAAATGATGGTGATTGATTTTGCTGAGAAAATAAAACAACGCCTACCGCAAGACACAACGTTACACTCTTTAAAACTGCAGGAAACCGCAAGTAGCTTTGCAGAATGGTTTGCAAGCGATAATTAAATTAGCGTATCCAAGCGGATGTCATAACGCCATTAGGTAAGCCAAAGGTGACAATTCGTAAATTTCCAACTATATTTGAATCATGCAAATTCCTCCAGGAAAAAAAATATATTTCTCTAGCGACAATCACTTAGGTGCTCCTTCGGCAGCCAAAAGTCTTCCTAGAGAACAAAAATTTGTGCGCTGGCTTGACACGATCAAAGAAGATGCTGCTGCTATTTTTTTATTAGGAGATTTATTTGATTTTTGGTTTGAGTACAGAACAGTCGTTCCAAAAGGATTTGTTCGCGTGCTAGGTAAACTAGCTGAAATAAGCGACAGCGGCATTCCTATCTACTTTTTTGTTGGAAACCATGATTTATGGATGAAAGACTACTTTGAAAAAGAGCTCAACATACCAACGTATAGAGATGTCAAGGAGTTTACTTTTAATGAAAAAGTGTTTCTTATAGGTCATGGAGATGGAAAAGGCCCTGGTGACATAGGGTATAAGCGCATGAAAAAAGTATTTACCAATCCTATATTTAAATGGTTGTTTCGTTGGTTGCATCCAGAATTAGGCATGCGTTTGGCGCAATATTTATCTGTAAAAAACAAACTTATTTCTGGTGACGATGACAAGGTGTTTCTAGGAAATGAACAAGAGTGGTTGGCGCAATATGCTAAGAGAAAACTAGAAACTAAACAGTATGATTACTTTGTCTTTGGGCACCGCCATTTGGCTATGAAAATAAACGTAGGTGCGTCTAGTACTTACTTCAACCTAGGCGATTGGATTACGCAATATACCTATGGAGTTTTTGATGGTGCTCATTTCGAATTGAAAGAATTTGAAGCTACAGAAATCAAGTAGGCTTAATATCCTTTAAGCGTAATTGTAACGTAACGTTTCCTTGCCATTCATTTTCATCAATGCAATACGCAGCCATAAAAGGAGTGTTTGTACACGCGACATTTTTTTTATCTCCCAGGCCAAACCCAATCCCAACAAATGCATTCTTATTTCCTTGTTTTACTGTGATGCGTAAGTGTGTTTTGTCTGCTCCTACACATTTTCCATACCCCGTGTCTTTTAGATTTTTTGTCATAAAAACTGGCTGCCTATTTCCAGGACCAAAAGGCGCAAACTGCTTTAATATTCTGTAAAATTTTGGAGTGATCTCGGCAAAATCGAGCTCCATGTCAACGGTGAGCTCAGGGTTGCATAATTTTGGGTCGATGGTTTCTGAAACTACTTTTTCAAACTGTGCCTTAAAACCTAGGTAGTCTTTTTCTAATAGGGTTAGCCCTGCTGCGTATTTGTGCCCTCCAAACTGTTCTATGTATTGAGCGCATCCCTCAAGGGCATTATAGACGTCAAACCCTTTCACAGAACGTGCCGAAGCCGCAAGTCTGTCTCCGCTTTTAGTAAAAACTAGCGTGGGTCTATAGTAGGTTTCTGTTAATCTAGAGGCTACAATACCTATAACCCCTTTGTGCCAATCTTTTTGATAGACAACGGTGGTATTTGCTTGTTCTTCGGCTGCGGCTTCAATTTGCGCTAAAGCCTCTTGGGTGATTCGCTTATCTACGTCACGCCTATCTTCATTAAATTGCTCTATTTCGCTTGCCCATAAAGCCGCTTTATTAAAATCTGTTTCTACTAATAACGTAACGGCATGATTCCCGTGTTTCATTCTTCCCGCAGCATTAATGCGTGGTGCTATTATAAAAACAACATCGGTAATTGTGAGGGTCCTTTTTTGTACTTGCTTTAAAATGGCTTGATAGCCTATTCTAGGGTTGTTATTAATTACCTTAAGACCATAGTAAGCCAATACTCTATTTTCTCCAGTAATAGGCACAATATCTGCGCCAATAGCAGTAGCTACTAGGTCTAAATACAACAATAAATCATCAATCGTTTGCCCGCGGCCAGCCGCGAGGGCCTGAATGAGTTTAAAGCCAATACCGCAACCACATAATTCTTTATATGGGTACCCACAATCTTCTCTTTTAGGGTCTAATACCGCAACTGCTTTCGGTATTTCTGGACCAGGACGGTGGTGATCACAAATAATGAAGTCAACTCCTTTTTTAGTGGCGTATGCCACTTTTTCAATGGCTTTAATTCCACAATCTAGGGCAATGATAAGAGTGAAGCTATTGTCTGCTGCAAAGTCAATACCTTTATAAGAAACCCCATATCCTTCTTCATAACGATCTGGAATGTATGTAATTACATTTGGATAGTAGCTCTTTAAATAACTGCTCATTAGCGCGACACTCGTAGTTCCATCTACATCATAATCTCCATAGACCAAAATGTTCTCTTGGTCTGCTATGGCGGTTTCTATGCGAGCCACCGCAAGGTGCATATCTTGCATTAAAAAAGGATCATGCAGTTCGTCAAGCCCAGGTCTGAAAAATCGTTTCGCCTCAGCGTAGGTGCTAATTCCTCTTTGCACTAAAAGCGAGCTCAATAAAGGAGCTATCCCTAAGGCTTGAGCCAGGCGAGTTACTGTGTCTATATTTGGTTTAGGAGAAAGGTTCCAGCGCATAGAGTTGAAAATTACAAAAATATACAAGTTTATGAACCATCTCATTCAAATTATACCTTCAAATTCAAGAATTGTAGGTTCTTTTTATGTTTATCTGAAATTTCACCCAACAACAAGAATACTTGTGGGCGATAACATGACGAATGATTTTGTATTTATTTTTGTATTCGTATACAGTAGCATCATTATTTAAACACCTAGCCTTTGTACTCGTTAGGCTACTTTTTCCTCGGGTATCTTTGGCAGGAAACTCCCTCTTTTAGAATTAGAAATGCACGAAAACCTATTGTTTTTGTTTTTTTGTATCTTTAAAATCATGAATCGTGTTTTGAGGAAATTACTTTTATTTAAACTTCTCCTTTTATTGCTTCCTGTTCTAGCTCAAGACGGAAGTCCTTTTCAAGACTTTGGAAATCAAGGTTTGACTCTAAAAAACTTTGGAGAAACTTCTTTAGTCATATCTTCTGTAAACCAAGGTACTAGTGG
>JBLHII010000060.1:0-10137 GCA_047616265.1 Minisyncoccia bacterium | reverse complement strand
GATGTAAAAATGAAGTACTTACTATTTCAGAAAACAGGGCTGACGCAACTTTTGAACCTATGCTAAAAGAGTACTATGAAGAAGGACTTCTGTTAAATCCAATTAAAGCAACCACAAGTGGTGACACCAGATATAATGACCAATTTACAAATGCTTTATCGGAAGCACATATCAAAAAACAAAAAAGACATTACACCAAATATCTAGAAAAAGTAACTAGCTACGACACAGTAAAACTTACAGAACCACAGCAAATGAGTCAAGCTATTTTACGTTGGGAATGTGAACGAAACTTAGAACGTTTGGGTTTTAAAAACCACGCCTATTTTCCTTTAGATCAAATGTGGTCTCCAAATTTATTTTTTGGTCAATTGGCTAGCGGTGTTAGTGCGCAACCTTTTGAAACGGTTGTAGATTATAAAAAATGGATGCTACGTGTTGATGGGTATCTTGATTGGTTGGTTAATGCCGGTACTAATATGCAAGAAGGCATACAGGAAGGCTATGTCTTACCAAAAGCATTAATTAAAAAAGTAATTCCACAATTGGCAGAGATGACAAACCCAGTGCTAGAAGAGCATTTATTTTATAGCCCAATTAAAAACATGCCTGCTGCTTTTTCTGAAGAAGATAAAAAACAGCTAACAGAAGAATATAGCGAAATGATTAGGAACAAGGTAATCCCTACTTACCAAATTGTTCATGATTTTGTGGCAGGCGAATATTTAAATGCAGGTAGAGAAAGTTCGGGTATTGATGCCATACCAGATGGCGCGGCTTACTATAACCATCAAATAAAGCTTTACACTACCACTGCGATGACAGCAGACGAAATTCATACGCTAGGATTAAACGAGGTTGCAAGGATTTTATCTGAAATGGAAACTGTTAAAAATGAGATTGGCTTTAAAGGTGACTTGAAAGCATTTTTTAATGATGTAAGATCTAACCCTAAACTAATGCCTTTTAAAAGTCCCGAAGAAGTAATTGCAAACTTCAATGCTATTCATACCACTATGAAACCAAAGCTTGAAAAATTATTTGACATGACACCAAAAACCCCTTTTGAGGTTAGACAAACAGAAGCTTTTAGAGAGAATTCGGCAAGTGCTGAGTACAACCCTGGATCTCTAGACGGCATACGGCCAGGCATTTTTTACACGCCCATACCGGATGCTTCAAAATACAATACCTACAGTGATGAATCTTTGTTTTTACACGAAGCAATTCCAGGACATCATTATCAAATCTCCTTGACGCAAGAAAATGAAGAGCTATCGGATTTCAGAAAAACACTATGGTACAGTGGCTATGGTGAAGGCTGGGCGCTGTATTGTGAGTCATTAGGAAAAGAATTAGGGCTCTTCACAGACCCATACCAATACTTTGGCATGCTTGGCGCAGAGATGCATAGAGCAATAAGGTTAGTGGTAGACACAGGAATGCACACTAAGGGGTGGAGTCGAGAGAAAGCGATTCAATATTCTATGGATAATGAAGCAGAACCTGAGGCGGGTATTATTAGCGAGATTGAAAGGTATATGGCAAATCCTGGACAAGCACTATCTTATAAAATTGGGCAATTAAAATTACAAGAATTAAGAGCTAAAGCTAAGAAAGAAATGGGAAATAGCTTTGATATACGTCAATTTCATAATCAAATTTTAGAAACAGGGTGTGTGCCATTAGCACTGCTTGAGGATAAAATTAATCGTTGGATTGCGAACAACAAATAAGGTGACTTCTCACGTTTTAAAATTTGAATCAAATTAGTAGCTAAAATTATTGCTACATTACAAAAAAGAGGTATTTTTGCATCCAATTAATTTAACCTCTGGCGAAATACGTGAATGTTACTTTATATTAACATTAAAAATTAATACTATGGAATCGTTAATTAAATTTGTACAAGACGAATTTGTTACAAAAAAAGACTTCCCAGATTTTTCGGCAGGTGATACTATAACAGTATTCTACGAAATTCGTGAAGGTGAAAAAACAAGAACACAGTTTTTTAGAGGTGTCGTTATCCAAGTAAAAGGTACTGGATTATTAAAAACTTTTACCATTAGAAAAATGTCTGGTACTGTTGGTGTAGAACGTATCTTCCCAGTAAACATGCCAGCTTTACAGAAAGTTGAAATCAACAAAAAAGGTGCTGTACGTAGAAAACGTATTTACTACTTTAGAGGACTTACTGGTAAAAAAGCAAGAATTAAAGAGAAGAGATATTAGTCTCCTATCAAATACCATGCAAAAGCGGCTCATTAGAGCCGCTTTTTTTATGAACAAAAGCTAATAAGCCTTGTTCGTAACCTGTTGAAAACAAAAGAGTTGAAATTCTTTGTCATGTCCTTTTTATCTATTATATTTGATGTAGTAGGAATAGTTATAACTATTCCTACGTAAAGAAACGTTCTTTATATTGCTGCTTTTTAACTATTGAGGACTCCCTTCAAAAAGGGATGAGGTAGTACCAAAAAGTAGTTGGTGTATTTGTTTTGCTAGTATCATACAATACGTATTGATTACTTAAAAAAACAAAACACTATTTGTGAAATAAACCACGATAGCAGGGTATAATAAACTGCGATGTAGACAAAAAAGTCAATTGGTAACCGTTTATTTCACACAAAGCCATGCCAATGTAGCAATACAATGACATGGCTTTTTTGTTTTTTATTGCCATTTCTTCAATTTGAATCAATAATAATATCAGTCTTGTAAAATTATAGTCTAAAAAATAGCACATTAGTAATTCCAGAGTACTTGGCTACATTATCGAGCTGCTCCCTTTTAAAAGGATGCTCAAATCAGTATATTTGCGATACTAAAAAAATGTAATTCAATGACAAAAACAGCCAAAATCATATACACAAAAACAGATGAAGCGCCTTTCTTGGCTACACATTCTTTTTTACCCATTGTTAAATCATTTACTGCACCCTCAAATATCGCCATAGAAACAAAGGATATTTCACTGGCTGCTAGAATACTGGCAAGTTTTCCGCAGTACTTAACAGAGAACCAACGTGTTAATGACGCCCTAGCTGAGTTAGGTGAATTGGCTAAAAAACCTGATGCTAATATTATCAAGCTACCAAACATTAGTGCTTCTGTGCCACAGCTTATTGCTGCCATTGAAGAATTACAAGCAAAAGGCTTCTCTGTTCCTAGTTATCCTGAAGAAGCGACTACCCCAGAAGAAAAAGAAACCATAGCAACGTATAACAAAATTAAGGGGAGTGCTGTAAATCCTGTGTTGCGAGAAGGAAATAGTGATCGCCGCGCACCCAAAGCTGTAAAAAACTACGCAAAGAAAAACCCTCACCGTATGGGAGCTTGGTCATCAAGTTCTAAGACGCATGTCTCCACTATGAGTGAAGGTGATTTTAGAAACAATGAAAAATCTGTCACCATAACTAGCGCAGGAAGCGTTAAAATTGAATTAACAGACACCGCAGGAAACAAACACATCTTAAAAGATAATATTTCAGTATTGGCTGGAGAAATCATTGATGGTGCAGTGATGAACAAAAAAGCATTACTTTCTTTTTTACAAGAGCAAATAAAAGATGCTACAGAAAAAGGAGTACTAGTATCGCTTCACATGAAAGCTACCATGATGAAGGTAAGTGACCCAATCATCTTCGGGCATGCAGTAGAAGTGTACTTTGCAGAATTGTTCAAAAAACATGCTGCAGACTTTAAAAGAATTGGAGTAGATGTTCGTAATGGCTTTGGTGACCTAATAGGGAGAATAAACGAATTACCTGCAAATAAAGTGGCAGAAATTGAAGCAGACATCGATAAAATCATGAACAGCCAAGCAGATCTTGCTATGGTAAATAGTGATAAAGGGATTACCAACCTGCATGTCCCTAGTGATGTTATTATTGACGCTTCTATGCCTGCCATGATAAGAACTTCAGGGCAAATGTGGAATGCAAAAGGAGAACAACAAGATACCAAAGCTATTATTCCAGATAGTAGCTACGCTCCTCTATACAAAGCTACCATCGATTTTTGTATAGAACATGGGGCTTTTGACCCAACTACCATGGGAACAGTTCCTAATGTTGGTTTAATGGCTCAAAAAGCACAAGAATACGGTTCTCACGATAAAACGTTTGAAATTTCCAATGCTGGAACCGTAAACATAATTGACAATTCTGGAAATATTCTAATCTCACATGAAGTTGAACAAGGTGATATTTGGAGAATGTGTCAAGTAAAAGATTTACCAATTCAAGACTGGATAAAACTAGCAGTTTCTAGAGGTCGTGCTACAAAGTGGCCAGTTATTTTCTGGTTAGATGAAGACAGAGCTCATGATGCAGCATTAATTAAAAAGGTAAAAACCTATTTAAAAGATCACGATACTCATGGCTTAGACATTAAAATACTATCAATAGAAAAAGCAACACACTATACCCTTGCAAGAGTTAAAAATGGTGAAGATACTATTTCAGTTACAGGAAATGTGTTGCGTGATTACCTAACAGACTTATTCCCTATTTTAGAATTAGGTACTAGCGCAAAAATGCTATCTATAGTTCCTCTAATGAACGGTGGTGGACTTTTTGAAACAGGTGCAGGTGGATCTGCTCCAAAACACGTGCAACAATTTGTTGAAGAAGGACATTTACGATGGGATTCTTTAGGCGAGTTTTTAGCTCTTGCTGTTTCTTTAGAACATTTGGGCACAAAGTATAATAACAACAATGCTATTATATTATCTGAAACATTAGACCAGGCTACAGAAAAATTATTAGAAAATAATCAAGGGCCATCTAGAAAAGTCAATGAAATAGACAATCGTGGGTCTCATTTTTATCTTGCCCTTTATTGGGCAGAAGCGCTATCAAACCAAAACAAAGATCAAGCACTTCAAAAACGTTTTAAAACAGTATACGACGCCTTTAAATTCAACAAAGATGTTATTTTAAAAGAGCTATTAGCAGTGCAAGGAAATGCGGTAGACATTGGAGGATATTACGAGCCAACCGAAGCGTTGGTAAATAGGCAAATGAGACCAAGTACTACGTTGAATAGCATTCTTGAAAAGATAAAATAATTAAACTTTCGTTAAAGCCTTTAGATACCTAACCTAAAGGCTTTATTTTTAACAAAAATTAAACTTTGAAAAACAAACTTACCCTGCTCTTTCTGCTTGCAAATTTTGCACTGTTAGCACAAGAAAAATTTACGTTAAGTGGGACCATTTCTGAAGCACAATCTGGTGAAACCATGATTGGTGTTAATGTGCTTATTCCTTCATTACAAACAGGCGTAATAACAAATGAGTATGGTTTTTATTCTATCACACTACCAAAGGGCAGCCATAAGGTTATCTATACAAGTCTGGGGTTTGGAGAATACGAAGAAACGGTAACACTCAACGCTCCAATAATTAAAAACGTAACACTCTTTGAAAGCACACAATTATTGGATGTAGTGATACTTGAGACTGATATTGAAAAAACAAACATTAGAACACCACAAATGAGTGCAACCACACTCAAAGCAAATACAATAAAAAGAATTCCCGTAGTTCTAGGTGAAGCAGATGTAATTAAAGCTATTACATTACTACCTGGTGTCACAAATGCTGGTGAAGGAGCAAGTGGCTTTAATGTAAGAGGTGGTGCCGCAGACCAAAACCTGGTCTTATTGGATGAAGCTACACTTTATAACTCCTCTCATTTATTTGGGTTTTTCTCTGTGTTTAATCCTGATGCCATTAAAGATTTAACATTATATAAAGGAGGTATTCCTGCCAGGTATGGAGGGCGTATTTCTTCGGTGCTGGATATCTATCAAAAAGATGGTAATAAACGAGAATACGGTGCTACAGGAGGTGTTGGGCTTTTGGCAAGTAGATTGCTTATTGAGGGACCTATTTTAAAAGACAAGGCATCATTTCTTATAGGTGGTAGAAGTACTTATGCACATTTATTTATTCCACTTGTAGATGCTGGTAATGACAACGTGGCTTATTTCTATGATTTAAACACAAAATTAAGCTATGACCTAGATAATGAAAACAAATTGTTCTTATCGGGATATTTTGGTAGAGACACGTTTAACTTAGGTGAAATTTTTGGAAACACCTTCGGGAACACTACTGTTAATCTACGTTGGAATCATTTATTTAACAGCAAACTATTTAGCAACCTCTCTTTAATATATTCAGACTATTATTATGGCTTAGAGTTAAAATTTGCAGAATTTCAATTTGACAGCGGCATACGAAATTTTAATTTAAAGTATGATTTTACTAACTATGTATCCGATAAAGTGAAGTTACAATTTGGTTTCAATAGCATATACTATAAATTCAACCCTGGAGAAGTAAGTCCTACAACAGGCACTAGCGGCATTAACTATAGAAAACTGACAGATAAGTACGCTTTTGAGAATGCGGTGTATATCGATGGAAATATTAAGGTTTCAGAAAAGTTAAACGTTCAAGCAGGTATTCGTTTATCTAGCTTCACGAGATTGGGACAAAGGGCTATAAATGTATACGCCAACAACAATCCAATTGTTTACAACGAAGCTATTGATGTGTATCAGAAAGCAAGCCCTATAGACACTATATCTATTTCTAGGGGGTCCTCTATAAAATCATTCCTTAATCTAGAGCCTAGAATTTCCGCAGCTTACCAAATTACAGAAACTTCTTCTATAAAGGCTAGTTACAATAGAACAGCACAGTATATCCATTTAATAAGCAACACCTCTTCCCCCACCCCTTTTGACATATATGCACCAAGCGGACAATTTATTAAACCACAATTAGGAGATCAAGTAGCTGTTGGGTATTTTAAAGCATTTGACAACTTTTCACTCGAGGCAGAAGGATATTATAAAGAGGTCCAAAACCGTATAGACTATGTGGACGATGCAGACTTAATTGCAAACGAATCAATTGAACAAGTCGTCTTAAATGGAGAAGCGAGAGCGTATGGTTTGGAACTTTTAATTAGAAAAACTAAAGGGAAACTTCAGGGTTGGGTTTCGTATACACTTTCAAAATCTGAACAAAGAACACCAGGAAGAACACAAATAGAAACGGGTATTAACAACGGAGAGTGGTACAATACGGCATGGGACAGAACACACGATTTTTCAATAACTGCCCAATATGAATTAAGCAAAAAATGGTTTTTAGGTGCTAATTTTATTTTTCAAACCGGTCGCCCTAGCACTTTTCCTTTAGGGCAATATGAATATCAAGGGCAGGTAGTTCCTGTCTATGAAGCTAGAAATGCTAGTAGACTAGAACGTTTTCATCATTTAGACATTTCAGCAACATGGAACTTGAATCATAAGAGTAAAAAACGCTGGAATGACGAGTTAGTTTTTAGCATATACAACGTGTATAATAGAAAAAATGCAGCATCCGTTTCATTTAGAAAAAATACAGACACTGGAAACAATGAGGCGGTTAGACTTTCTATTTTTGGAATTATTCCCGCAATTACTTATAATTTTAAATTTTAAGCAATGAAAAACAACATTCTTATCCTTCTATTTGCATTGCTATTTATTTCTTGTGAAGATGTTATAGATATTGATTTACAAAATGGCGAACCAAAATTAGTAATAGAAGCTACCATTAACCTTTTAGAAGATGGAACAGCTACAGCTGTAATTCTACTATCGGAAACAGCACCCTTTTTTAATAGTATTATCCCTCCAGTTACTGATGCTATTGTAACAATTACAACAAGTACCGGTGATGTATTTATTTTCCCTCATATAGAAAATGGATATTATATAGCGGCATTAACACCTGTTTTGGACATGACGTATAGCTTAGAGGTTATTCATAAAGGAGAAACGTATACGGCTACAGAATCACTATATGCAGTTCCTCAGTTAGAAGAGGTAATACAAGATGATGAAGGCGGTTTTGGTGGTGACCAAATTGAGCTTAAAGCGTTTTTCACAGACCCTGCCGGGGTTCAAAACTATTATTTAAGTGAAGCACTTTCCATACGTGGCAACAAAAGAGATGCTTTTAACGATGAATTTTTTGACGGAAACAGAGTAAATGATTTCTACCTTGTAGATGAACTAACAAGTGGAGATGTCGTAACATTTAATCTTTTTGGAGTGGACGAGAATTTCTTTAACTTTATGGTTGTTGTTTTACAACAAACTGATGATGGTGGAGGCGGTCCTTTTGAGACACAACCTGCAACAGTGCGTGGAAATATTGTAAATGAGACAAACCAGGATAATTTCCCATTAGGGTATTTTAGAATATCTGAAATATCAACAATTGTTTATACTGTTCAATAATTAAAAATTCTTATAACTCAAATGAGTTTTAAAAAAACAACAGAAGCTACATCACATTACGATCATCTTGAAAAGATGAGTGTACAACAATTATTGAAAAATATTAATGCAGAAGATAACACAGTGCCACAAGCTGTTGAAAAAGCAATCCCTCAAATAGAGGCCCTTACATATAAGGTAGTTGCCTGTTTGGAACTTGGAGGTCGATTGTTCTATATGGGAGCGGGTACTAGCGGAAGACTAGGTGTTGTAGATGCTAGCGAAATACCACCTACTTTTGGAATGAATCACGGAGTCGTTATAGGCTTAATAGCAGGTGGAGATACCGCAATACGGAATGCTGTAGAATTTGCGGAAGATGACGCAACACAGGGTTGGAAAGATTTAAAAAAGCATCAAATAGGAATAAACGATATCGTTATTGGTATTGCGGCCTCAGGTACTACGCCGTATGTTATTGGTGCACTAGAAAAGTGCAATACACTTAACATCGCTACGGGATGTATTACGTGTAATGAAGCAAGTCCGCTAGCGCTAACTGCAAAGTTTCCAGTTGTTGCAGTGGTAGGTCCAGAATTTATTACAGGGAGTTCAAGAATGAAAGCAGGTACCGCACAAAAACTCATATTGAACATGGTTTCTACTGCTGCGATGATACAATTAGGTCGTGTACAAGGGAACAAAATGGTAGATATGCACCTAAGTAACAAAAAACTTGTCGCTAGGGGAGAAAAAATGCTTGAAGAAAGACTAGAAATATCACCTATAGAAGCTTCAGCCTTATTACGGAAATACAAAAATGTTAGAACCGCAATTCAAAACTACAGCAATGAGTAAAGAACATACAGATGTAAACTTACTAAGAAAAGGAATAAAGTTTCTAGCTATTGCTTTACCATTACTATTTCTTAGTCCTTACCTTATAACACTTGCTTTCTTAAACAAGCAAACAATAATGCTCTATGTATTCTTTATAATTGGTCTTATTGCTGGTATTGGTGCTGTATACCTTTTGTTTAAAGGCATAAACACTATTATGAAATCTATTTTTTAAAAATAGACCCATAAATAAACTTCACTCGAGTTCAAAACATAAGCCAAATACCTCGGAAATCTAAAAATTAATCATAGTAGATCTGTACATTGAACAGGTATTTAAAATAAAGGAAACATATATAACAAGACCTGTAACCTTTTACGGGCACTTCCTTTTAGTAGAATAAGTATGTCTTTTGGTCTTTATTCCAAAAAAAGATGCAATCAAATACATGATTGGATCTTAAAGAAGGCGGGGCATAGCATCGTAACGCTTCGAAGCTTACGGCTTCTCACGACCACACACTCTTAGTCGTTTAGCCACTATACATAGTTGGCTTTATTCCAAAAAAAAAGATGCAATCAAATACATGATTGGATCTTAAAGATGGCGGGGCATAGCAACGTAATGCTTCGAAGCTTACGGCTTCTCACCACCACACACTCGTAGCGGTTTAGCCACTATACATAGTTGGCTTTATTCCAAAAAAAAAGATCCAATCAAATAAATGATTGGATCTTAAAGAAGGCGGCGACCTACTCTCCCACGAGTGCAGTACCATCGGCGCAAACGGGCTTAACTTCTCTGTTCGGAAAGGTAAGAGGTGAGCCCCGTTGCTATAACCACCTTAGTTTTATGACGTTACTGTTACTGAAAACAGTTTTGGTCACCCTACTAGCCGTAGGGAAATAACATAACATATTGTATAAGAATAGGAAAATAGCAATTTAAATTTGAAAAACTGTTAAAAGCAAAGAGTTAGCTTTCCTACTCACCGAAATGAGTAG
>JBLHII010000059.1:0-10255 GCA_047616265.1 Minisyncoccia bacterium | reverse complement strand
TGTGAAATTATAAGCACCAATAAGATGAGAGGTGATGATCGTTTCTTCAACCTTTAATTCTACGTATGGATCTGCGCTAAGTTGATGAATCTTATAAACGGCAGGATCTGTTTGACTAAATCCAATTGTTGAAGTGTAGTTGGCTACTAATCTCTTCTGAATTGGGTCATCTGCATTATAAAATAAGCTGCCTTTCTGATTGGTGAGGTAGGTGTATAGTTCACTTTTTCCCTCAATCACTCCTTCGATGCTCCCAAAACCCTCTAAATGTGCTTTTCCAAAATTTGTGATATACCCATAATTAGGCTCTGCTATCTGGCAGAGTCCCTCAATTTCTTTTTTATGATTGGCGCCCATTTCTATAATTCCCATTTGAGTATCTTGGGTCATTGATAATAATGTTAAAGGAACACCAATGTGATTATTTAAATTTCCTAGTGTTGCGGTAGTCTTAAATTTTTTAGAGAGCACCGAGTATATAATTTCTTTGGTTGTAGTTTTTCCGTTGCTCCCCGTGAGTGCTATTATAGGAATGTTAAGTTGCTGTCTGTGATGTGTTGCCAATTTTTGCATCATGGCAAGACTGTTTTGACAAAGTATGGTCTCTCCTGTATTTTTATGGTGTGATATGTCGTCTATAAGCACCTTAAATGCTCCTTGATTTAATGCTTCTTGCGCAAACTCATTGCCGTTAAAAGTATCGCCCTTTAGTGCGATAAACAGGCAGTTTTTTTTTATTTTTCTGGTATCAGTACAAATACCGCTGCTTTTTAAAAAATAGGAATATAGTGTCTCTAGTTTCATGAAAAGTAAATATATAAAAAACCCTCTTAAGTAGATTACCTAAGAGGGTTTTGTGTTTTTGAGTAAGCGCCTTAGTGTCTTGCTCTCTTAGGTTTTATAGATTTTGAACCTACACGTGACATTGCACATCTAAAGCCAATATAATCTGTTGCCATATCTTGAGGGAAATAACGTCTTTGCGCTGGGTCTAACCAATAGTCTCTGTCTTTCCAAGATCCACCTTTGTAAACACGAACTTCGTTGTTTATCATGGATGTTCTGTTTGATGATTTATCAAATTGGCGTTCTATTCCTCCTCCAAGACTTTCATCTATAGCATCTACTTTATGGTTTGGAGAATTGTACATTCTTTTATTTGCATCTTGTTCTTCTTCATCTTCTTCTTCACCAAAAGATTGATAAAAACGCGTAGATGCCTTATCACCATCTCTGAAGTCACGGTTGTCGCTTTTTGAGAACTGTGTTCTTAGATAGGTTTCGTTTTCGTCTACAGGTACTTGAAGAATTTCTCCTGGTAAGTTTCTAGCAATAACTTTACCAGTACTTAATGTGTCAAATACTATGGAGTCCTTAGTAACAACTTTTACTTTACCGTTTTCATCTATAGCGTTTTTGGTATAAACATTACCACGGAAATAATTAAAGTCATTAAAGTCATCATCAACAATAGGCCGGTATACATCGGCTACCCACTCGGCAACATTACCAGACATATCATATAATCCAAAATCATTTGGTTCGTATGTTTTAATTTCTGCAGTAATATCTGCGCCATCATCACTCCATCCAGCAATTCCACCATAATCACCATCTCCTTGTTTGAAGTTTGCTAGTTGATCACCACGTGATTTTCTTTTTCCAGAGCGAGTGTATTGTCCATCCCACGGATATTTTTTTCTACCTCTATATGCATTAAAATTACGAATACTTACTAAGCCAATAGCAGCATATTCCCATTCAGCCTCTGTAGGTAGTCTGTAAGCAGGCATTAATAAACCATCTTTTCTTTGGATGTATAAATTAGTGCTGTCTTTGCTTCTTTTTTCAATAGACATAGATCTTCTACCTCCTCGTGTAATAGAATCATTCCCGCCATATGTTTGCGTTGGTGCCTTTAAGTATGTTTCTGTACTAAATGTTTGACCTGGCTCTATTTCATATCGTGCGTTTCTTGATGTTATTCCTTCTTTTTCAAGAATTAGTTCATTAACACGATCTGTTCTCCAATTACTAAATTCTACTGCTTGTAACCAGCTAACGCCAACCACAGGGTACTCAGCATATGCAGGATGTCTTAAGTAGTTGTTTGTCATTACTTCAGTATATCCTAGACGATTTCTCCAGACCAAGGTATCTGGTAAGGCTCCTTCGTATATTTTACGATAGTTTTCGTTTTCTGGCGGAAATACTTCCTTGATCCATTCTAGGTATTGAAGATACATGAAGTTAGTGACCTCAGTTTCATCCATGTAAAAAGATTGAACGTGTTGTTGGTTTGGAGCATTATTCCAATCGTGCATTGGATCATCTTGTACTCTACCCATGGTAAAGGTACCCCCTTCAACAAAAACAAGTCCAGGACCTGTTTCTTGTTCTTCGTATTTGCTGTTTTTTTGTGGACCACCCTGTTTAGAGTTTAGTGACCATCCAGTAGCGCGAGAACTATCTTTATAGTCTCTTGTTTTGTTACACCCTACAAATAATGTTGTTGTAAGAAGTAGAATAAGTAGCCTAAAGGCTAGTTTTTTTGTTAAGTTCATAGTTTAAATTATGAATAATATGGGTTTGCAATATAATGATTAACGACAAAGTTCCAATATTATTTTATATTTAATTAGTTGTTAGCGTTTACTTTTTTATGCAACCAACGTATGAAAAACGATTTTGTTGGTATTTTAGTATGCACAAGTTGAAATTACACCAAAAAACTTTAGACATCCCTCATACTAAGTGTATATTTAGTGCGTTAGAATTACTCATGAAAAAGATATTTTTATTTTTAGGTTTATTAGTTTGTAACATGTCTGCTTTTTCTCAAACAAAGAGCACTACCATTTCTTGGGGAATTGAGACTGCTTCATCTCCTTTTGCCTCTAGTGCACCTGCTTCAGATATAACAACTTCAGTAAAAATAACGCCAAGAGAAAAAGCGGCAGAACGATTAAAGCTAACACTTTCTAAAGATGTAATTAGGTATACAGATCAATGGGAAGATACCGCCTTTGCAAATCCTAACAGTTTAAAAGTAACAAATATTCGCTATGCTGCTATTTCTTCCGAAGCATTAAAAGCCGTTACTATTTCAGAGATTCCAAATACCTTGCAATCACAAATAATCAGTAAGAAAGGAAGGAATCAAATTTACACCATACTATCTCTTTCTCCTTTAGTAAGAGTAAATGGTCAAATTAAAAAAGTACACTCTTTTTCTATCTCATATACATATTTTCCAAATAACAGAAGCGCTGTTGTACAAATCCCAATAGTGAATTCTGTTTTAGCTACCGGTGACTGGTTTAAATTTAAGATTGAAAAAACAGGGGTACACCGTATTACAAAAGCTTTCCTAAATAATATAGGGATGAATACATCGGAAGTGGATCCTACCACAATAAAAATATACGGTCACGGGGGTAAACCACTTCCTTTGCTTAATTCTAAAAACAATGCTCTTTTTGATCTACCAGAAAATAGCATTCAAATTACCGGAGAAGGGGATGGCTCTTTTGATGCAGTAGACCACATTTTATTCTATGCAATAAGCACTATTGGGTATGACCAGGAAAATGACACCCATATCAATCCCTATAGTGATGAGGCTTTTTATTATATAACTCATGGCGGTGCTCCTGGTTTGCGTGTACAACAAATGAATGAGCCTTCTGCCGATGGGGATCCAATTACTCGTTTTAATGACTATCAATTTCATGAAGTTGATGACTTTAGTCCTGCTAAAGTAGGGCGTAGGTGGTTTGGAAATAGATTTGATATTGAAGATGACCAGACCTATGCCTTTGTGTTTCCTAATATAGTAGAAGGATCTCCTGTTGAAGTAAACGTAAATGTTGCCTCTGCTTCCGAGAGTTCTACATCTATGGCTGTATCTTTGAACGGTACGGCAATAGACCCTATTAATTTTGGTATTGTATCCGGATCAACATTACTTTCCTATAAGCCATCAAATCAAAGTGTTGATCCCTATGTTATTCCTGCTAGCGGAGAAACGGTAACTGTTAATTTGCTCTACAATAATGGGGGTAATCCATCTAGTATTGGTTATTTGGATTACATACGTGTTGGTGCAGAACGTCAATTAATAGGTGGAAATAAACAGTTTTCATTTCGATATAATCTAGCAGCAACAACTTTTGGAGTTGGTGCGTATACCATTGGTAATGCCTCTCAGGTTTCTCAGGTTTGGGATGTTACTACTACAAATGCGATTGCTGTTAAAAGCAATGAAAATGCTGCTAATACATTTTCTTTTAAAGCAGAACTTGGTGATCTGCGAGAATACGTTGCTGTAACCGCAACAGATTATTTTTCTCCCATTTCAATTGGAAACGGCAGTGTTCTTAATCAAAATATTAAAGGGACTATTTTTCAAGGAGATAATGGAGGTTTCCAAGATGTAGACTATTTAATTATTACAGCACCGTTTCTGCTTCAACAGGCGCTTCGTTTGGCAGCATACCATAAAACGCAAAGAGACCTGAATGTAAAGGTTGTAACTGTCGATAAAATATATGAAGAGTTTAGCAGTGGTAAACAAGATATTGGAGCCATCAGGAATTTGGTTCGGTACGTGTATGAAAATGCCTCTTCGTCTGAAAACAAGATCAAGTATGTAGGGATTCTTGGGGATACCTCTATAGATTATAAGGATAGATTGCCAGGAAACAATATGGTAGTTCCTACATTTAATACACTCTTTAGTTCAAGTACCTATTCAAGTTATATGTCTGATGATTTTTTTGGTATGATGGATGCAGATCCTTCAAATGAAAATGATGAGGGTGTTATGGGGTCTGACGAAAAAGTAGATGTTGCTTTTGGTAGAATTCTAGCAGACAATGCTAGTCTTGCCAATGACATGATTGATAAGATTGTGAATTACGAAAAAGAAGCAGCCTACGGAAATTGGAGAAATAATATTGTGATGGTTTCTGATGATGTTGATGTTGAATGGGAGTTTAATAAGTTACAAGGAACATTAGATGCTTTGTCTGATAGAATTAGCTTAGAAAAGCCATTTATAAATGTGAAAAAAATTCATATGGATGCTTTTCAACAGGAAACTTCTGCGGGAGGAAATAGATATCCAGAAGTAAACGATGCGTTAAAAAATGATATTGAAGTAGGTGCACTCATCATCAATTATTTTGGGCATGGAGGAGAAGATGGACTCGCTAAAGAATTTATTTACACCAAAGAAACGGCAACATCTCTTAGAAACCCAAATAGACTCCCAATGATTGTGACGGTGACTTGTGAGTTTACAAAATTTGATTTACCGACGAGAATTACCGCCGGAGAACTCACGTATTGGAACAAGGAAGGAGGTGCTATTTCATTAATTACTACCACTAGGTCTATAGGTGCACAAGTAGGCTCAGATCTAAATGATTTGTTGGCAGATGAAATTTTTGGATTTGGTCAAGACGTTCCAGACGTTCCAGCAATTGGTCTTAGGAAGTCAAAAAATCAAGTGAGTAATGTTAATAGACGCGTAGTTTTCTATATTGGAGATCCTGCCTTGCCTTTGGCATTTCCGAAGAAAGATATCCGGTTAACCACGATTAATGGTGTGCCTGTTTCAAGTAGCTCAGCTATTTTACAAGGATTGAGCTATGTGCAGTTAGGAGGACAAGTTTTAAATGCAGATGGAAGTATAGCGACTACATATAATGGTGTTTTAGAGGTAAAGGTTTTTGATAAAAGAATAGAACGAGAAACACTAGGTAACGATGGGACGCAAGTAAATGGTGAATTAGGGATACTTAATTTTACAACTCTTGGAGAAACTATATTTAGTGGTCAGGCAAGTGTTACAAATGGTCAATTTGAATTTGATTTTATTGTACCTCGCGATGTCCAAATTCCTGTAGGAAATGGTAAGGTAAGTTTGTATTCAAAACAAAACAATTTGTTACGAGATAATAATGGTTTTAACCTAGACATCCAAGTGGGAGGGCTTAATGCAAATGCTGGAACAGACAACACAGGCCCCGTTGTTCAATTGTTTATGAATGATGAGAGCTTTGTGTCTGGAGGTGTCACGAATGATTCTCCTAACTTAATAGTGAAACTTGAAGACAGTAATGGAATTAATACTGCTAGTGGTATTGGGCATGATTTAATTGCTATTTTGGATGGAGATGAGGCAAATCCTTTTAAACTAAATGATTATTATCAAGCAGACGTAGATGATTATTCTAAAGGAACTGCAACCTATAAACTAAGAGATCTTGAAGGCGGTCTGCACACATTGTCTGTAAAAGCTTGGGATACGTATAATAATTCATCGACCCAAGAAATTGATTTTAGGGTTGCAGGTGATGACAAATTAGAAATTACCCGTGTGCTTAATTATCCAAACCCCTTTGTTGATTTTACAGAGTTTTGGTTTAACCACAATAGACCCTATGAACCTTTGGATGTACAAGTACAAGTTTTTACAGTCACGGGTAAAGTGGTTTGGACGCAAAACCAATTGATAAATACAGAAGGGTTTCTTTCTCGGAGTATTACTTGGAATGGATTAGATGATTTTGGACAGAAACTAGGAAAAGGTGTCTATGTGTATAAGATAACTGTAAAATCTACGTTAACTAATCAACAGACCGAAAAATTTGAAAAATTGGTCATCCTTTAAAAATTAAAATTATATTTGTTAAAATTTTTTGAACCCATGAAGAACGTATTCGTATCACTATTAATAGGCTTAGTAGCCTTTAAAGGACTAGCTCAGGACGGCACATCTAATGTTGACCAACGCGTCATTACCACAGGAGTTCCATTTATGCTAATTGCAGGAGATGCTAGGTCTTCAGGAATGGGAGATATTGGCGTATCAAGTGCTCCAGATGCCTTTTCTCAGCAATGGAATCCTGCAAAATATGCGTTTGCTAAAGACAAACAAGGTATAGGTGTAACGTATACTCCATATTTAAGTAAACTTGTAAATGATATCTTTCTTGGAAATATAACGTATTATAATAGATTGGATGAAAGAAGTGCAGTAGCTGCTTCTTTTAGATATTTTAGTAATGGAGAGATTGAGTTAAGAGAAACTGCAGATCAAGTACCTTTGCTTGTGAAGCCCAATGAGTTGTTGTTTGATTTATCATACTCTATGAAATTAAGCGAACGTTTTTCTATGGCAGTAGCGGGTAGATTTATTAGAAGTGATCTTAAACTACAAACAGCTGTAGAAGACGCAAATGCAGCCAACACCTTTGCAGTAGATATTGCGGGGTACTACCAAAGTGAAGAGATTGCATATAATGATTTTGATGGACGTTGGAGGTTGGGATTTAATTTTTCAAACATTGGTCCTAAATTAAAATATGATGAAACAGGTCAGGAGAACAACCTTCCTACCAATATGGCCTTAGGTGGAGGATTTGATTTTATCTTAGATGAATACAACAAGGTTTCTGCCTTGATAGAAGTAAATAAGTTACTAGTACCAACACCAAGCGATTCTAACGAAGATGGCACGATTAATAGTCAGGATGATTATTATAATGAAAGTTTTGTGAACGGAATGTTTTCTTCTTTTGGAGATGCTCCTGATGGCTTTGGTGAAGAATTAAAAGAATTTACTTGGGCGCTAGGAGCCGAATATCTTTATCAAGACTCATTTGCATTTAGAGCAGGTTATTTTAACGAAAGTGATGAAAAAGGATCGCGTAAATATGCTACCATAGGAGCTGGGTTTAAATACACTTCCATTGGTATCGATTTATCTTATTTGTTTTCAACATCTCAAGTGATAAGCCCATTAGAAGGGACCTTGCGTTTTGGACTTACCTTTAATTTTGGAGAGCAGTATGATGAGTACTAGTGCTTATCTAGCATAAAATGTAAAAAACAAATTCCAAATTCATAATTGAATTTGGAATTTGTTTTTTACAAAAGATGGAATTAATGTACCTTCACTTAACTTAAAAAGAAAATTTACTTTTGAAAAAACTAGCTATTTCTATTGTGCTTGACGTGTATGATTCTGTTAAAGAATTGCCTCAGCCTATTCAAGAATTAATGCATGCAGCCACAAAAGCAAGAGAACGAGCATACGCTCCGTATTCCTCTTTTATGGTAGGTAGTGCTTTAGCATTGGATAATGGCGTTGTTGTTGAGGGTAACAATCAAGAAAATGCAGCATATCCATCTGGTTTATGTGCAGAAAGAGTAGCGGCTTTTTATGCAGGTGCAACGTATCCTGGTGTTGCTATTAAAAATTTAGCAATAACAGTGCGTTCTTTACATCATACCGTAACTGTTCCAACACCACCTTGTGGATCTTGCAGGCAAGCATTGGCTGAGTACGAAGTCAATCAAAAATCACCTATGGTTGTCTATTTTATGGGAGAAACAGGACAAGTAGTAAGAGCTAATTCTGTAAAGGACCTACTGCCTTTAATTTTCGATAGCTCATTTCTGAAGTAACTTTTCCTACATTTTAAAACTTTAAACCTTTTTTAAGACTTTTACTTCTTCTGTATAAGCATTTAATGTGTTATTTTTGTTCATTATTTGCTATTTTTGTTAGTAGCGAAAACAATACAAAACACGTATGAAAAAAATTACCAAAAAAACCTATCTAGATTGGTACGAGAACATGCATTTTTGGCGCAAGTTTGAAGATAAATTAGCTCAGGTATATATCAATCAAAAGGTACGAGGGTTTCTTCATTTATACAATGGGCAAGAAGCTGTTTTAGCCGGAGCATTACACGCCATGGATTTAACCAAGGATAAAATGATTACGGCATACCGTAATCATGTTCAGCCTATTGGTATGGGTGTGGATCCTAAAAGGGTCATGGCAGAACTTTATGGTAAAGCAACAGGGACATCACAAGGTCTGGGTGGTTCTATGCATATTTTCTCTAAAGAACATCGTTTCTATGGTGGTCATGGTATTGTTGGAGGACAAATACCACTAGGGGCAGGTCTTGCTTTTGCAGATAAATATAAAGGTGATAATGCTGTAACTTTATGTTATATGGGTGATGGAGCAGTTCGTCAAGGGTCTTTACATGAAACTTTTAACATGGCCATGCTTTGGAAGCTACCTGTAGTTTTTTGTTGTGAAAACAATGGCTACGCCATGGGAACCTCGGTTGCAAGAACAGCCAACCACACAGATATTTGGAAACTTGGTTTGGGATATGAAATGCCGTGTAGGCCTGTAGATGGTATGAAGCCTGATGTTGTTGCTAAAGAGATGGATGAAGCGATGGAACGTGCCAGAAGAGGAGAAGGTCCAACGTTTTTAGAAATCAGGACTTATCGCTATAGAGGGCACTCTATGAGTGATGCGCAGCACTATCGTACCAAGGCAGAAGTTGCAACGAAACAAGAAGAAGATCCTATTGATTACGTGTTGCACACTATTTATGAAAATAAATGGGCGACAGAAAAAGAGATTGAGAACGTAAATAAAAAAGTAAAAGAGTTGGTTAGTGAATGTGAAAGATATGCAGAAGACTCTCCATATCCAGACAAGAATATAATGTACGATGTAGTATATGATCAAGAAAACTATCCATTTATCTCTCATAAATTATAAGCTATGGCAACAATAATTACAATGCCGCGATTGAGCGACACCATGGAAGAAGGAACGGTAGCTACTTGGCTTAAAAAAGTAGGTGATGCTGTTGGTGAAGGTGATATTCTTGCTGAAATTGAAACAGATAAAGCAACTATGGAGTTTGAATCTTTTCACGAAGGAACGCTCTTACATATTGGGATAGCTGTAGGCGAAACTGCTAACGTAGATGCTCTTTTAGCTATTATTGGTGAAAAAGGAGAAGATATATCTAAGTATCTTACCCCTGATGCCAAAGTACCAAGCACGGTTGAAACTCTTGAAGATACTAAGGTAACAACAGAAACTATAGCGGCCACCAGTACAGCTGCTCTTCCAGAGGGCGTTGAGGTTATTACAATGCCAAGACTGAGTGACACTATGGAGGAAGGAACGGTAGCCACTTGGTTAAAAAAAGAAGGAGATTCAATAGAGGAAGGAGATATTCTAGCTGAAATCGAGACCGATAAAGCAACTATGGAATTTGAGTCTTTTTACACAGGGACACTCTTAAAAATAGGAATCCACGAAGGAGAAACTGCTTTAGTAGATGCTCTGTTAGCTATTGTAGGACCGGCTGGAACAGATGTGTCTGGTATTACTGGAGCTGCGTTAAAAACAGAGAATACT
>JBLHII010000058.1:0-10880 GCA_047616265.1 Minisyncoccia bacterium | reverse complement strand
TTAACTTTTTTCTGGCATCTAGTTTTTTGTATTTATAACAAATAACTAAGACTGTAGTGGGTTGAGGATTCTCAACGTAGGCCACCAAATTCTCAATAGTACGGGAGAGGTCTTGCGCTTCTTTTACAATCACCACTTGCCGCTCTGCCATCATTGGGTATCGTTTGGCATTGCTTACAATATCATCTATACTTACATCTCTACCATACAACACCATCTGGTTAAAACCTTTCTCCTCCTCTGCTAAAACAGTTTTTTCTATGTAATCTGAAATGGCATCAATGTAAAAAGCTTCCTCACCCATTAAAAAATAGACAGGGGCAATGGTACCTTGGTTAATATTTCTTACAATTTCTTTAGCTTGTGCAGACATAGATATACGTATGAAATGTTAGCAAATTAGGCACAAGTTAAGTAGATTATACAAAGCTAATCTTCTAAGAAAGATTATTTTTACTTTATGCAGCAGCTCAACTTTAAGCCGTATTCATTTCGATTCAAAAATAGGGAAAACAAACCATTGATTTTTGATGTAGTACGAAAAAAATTTATGGTACTTACCCCAGAAGAGTGGGTGCGTCAAAATACAATTCAGTATTTAGTCCAAGAGCTTGACATCCCGTTATCACTAATTAATGTTGAAAAACAAATCAAGTTACATGATACGGTAAAACGATACGATATTGTTGCTTTTAACCCAGATGGCAGCATACATCTTATTGTAGAGTGTAAAGCAACTCAAATTAAAATTACACAAGACACCTTTGACCAAATTGCTCGCTATAACATTGTACTACAAAGCACCTATTTAATGGTCACTAATGGGCTAGAACATTACTACTGTAAGATGGATTTAGAAAACGAACGCTACTCATTTTTAGAAACGCTTCCAGTGTATAGAAACTAAAAAAATCAAACAAATACTATGAAAAAAAGAACATTTGACTTCATATTTATAGTAATAGCAACCACAATATTAATCGTATTATCAGAATATGGAATTTTAAAAAAACACACTGCTTTTGCATTAGTTCCTCTTTTGATTGCCTATTTCCTAGGTCAATATTCTGAAAGGAAATTTAGAAAATAAATGACCAAAATCCTTTTGTATCTTTACACGTTCTTACACCCTAATACGAAATGTCGTGCGCTATGTTTGGACGAATAACAACGAACACAGTATTTATAAGCATCGGCGCCCATTTTTTTAGAAACACTTCTAGGTTTAGAAAATAAACATGTTATTTTGCATCTATGAAACCAGCTATTGTCATACTAAATTATAACGGAGAAGCTTTGCTAGCTCAGTTCTTACCAAGCGTCCTTGAGTACTCTCAAGAAGCTACGGTATATATTGCAGACAACGGCTCTACAGACGGCAGTGTTGCCTATATAAAAGAACATTACAAGAAAGTACACCTTATCATTAATACCCAAAACGGCGGCTATGCCAAAGGATATAATGATGCACTAAAAAATCTTAACGAAGATATTTTTGTCCTGCTAAATAATGATGTAGAAGTTACAAAAGGATGGCTAAAACCTATTTTAGATGCGTTTCAAACAACAACAAACTTGGTCGCAGTACAACCTAAAATACTAGATTATAAAAATAAAGAATATTTTGAACATGCTGGAGCTGCAGGAGGTTATGTAGATGCCTTAGGCTATCCGTATTGTCGAGGACGTATCTTTGACACACTTGAAAAAGATCTTGGACAGTACAATGATACCCAGCAAATTTTCTGGGCAAGCGGCGCCTGTTTATTTGTGAAGAAAGAAGCTTTTCAAAGTGCAGGAGGGTTTGATGAAGACTTGTTTGCACATCAAGAAGAAATAGATTTGTGCTGGCGCATGCAACAACAAGACGGTGTTGTGCACTATATTGGCACCTCAACAGTGTATCATCTTGGAGGAGCTACCTTAGCGACAGAGAACCCTAAAAAGACTTTTTATAATTTTAGAAATTCTTTATTGGTGATGCTTAAAAATAATAAAGGGGCTTCTGTCTGGACAATTCTATTTATTAGAATGCTGCTAGACGGTCTTGCAGCTTGGCAATTTTTATTGTCTGGGAAACAATCACACTTTTTTGCCGTCTTTAAAGCCCATCTTTCTTTTTACAGTCTTGCACCAAGGTTTTTTAAAAAAAGAATGAAACAATCAAAAAAGATCAAATATTATCAAATAAAGTCTGTCGTTTGGAACTATTTTATTAGAAAAAAAACTACTTTTAACACATTAAAGAAACACAATTAGATTACTGTAAAAGAGTATATTATTTACGATAATATTAATCGTTTAAAACAACAATAAAATTCAATTAGTCATGAAAAAACTACTTATTCTAGCCGCTTGTGGAATCTTTTTATTTCCATCATGCGTAGCATCAAAAAAATATAAAGAGCTTGAAGCAACTTATAAAAAGAATAAAGATTTACTAAACACAGCAACAGTATTGCTAAATACCTGTGAAAAAGACAAAGCGGCAGGAAATGCTCGTTTATTCTCTTTAGAAGAACGCCTTGCTGAAATGCGTGAAACCAATCAAGACTTAATTAAAAGCTCTCAAGACATGACTGTCTTAACCACAAAAGGAGCAAGCAATCTTGAAAAGTCTTTAGAAAGTTTAAAAGAAAAAGATCTTAAGATTTCAAGACTACAAGATGCACTAACCAAAAAGGATAGCATCACTCTTGCCTTGGTAACTAGCTTGAAGAAGGAAGTTGGTATGAATGACGAAGACATTGAAATTAATGTAGAGAAAAGTGTCGTGTTTATCTCTTTAAGCGATAAAGTGCTTTTTTCAACAGGAAGTTATAATGTAACAGAAAGAGCCAAAGAAATTTTAGGAAAGGTTGCTACTGTAATTAATGGGAAGCCAAACTTTGAGGCTATGGTAGAAAGCCACACAGATAATGTGCCTTACAACGGTAGTGTGCTTCTAGACAACTGGGATTTAAGCGTAAAACGTGCTACTTCTATAGTAAGAGTATTACAAAACTTAGGTGTGAAACCAGAACAATTAATTGCTGCAGGTCGTGGAGAGTATCTTCCTCTAGTAGCGAATGATAGTCCAGAAAACAGATCAACCAACAGAAGAACTAAAATATTAATCCTTCCTAAAATTGATCAGTTCTACAAGATGATCGAGGATGAAATGAAAAACATGTCTGGAGATCAAAAGGAAAATGTTCCTACAGATGAGATAAAAAACATGCCTGAAGTTGAAAAGGAAAATGTTCCAGAAGATGAAAAGGAAAATGCGCCTGAGGAATAAATAATTTATTCTCACCAAAAAAATCTCAACCCTACGGTTGGGATTTTTTTTTAGTTTGAATTTTTTTATTGTCTCTCGATGAATACAAAGAAAGTGAAGAGGTTTTAATACTGTTCAATATATCAGGTCTATACTATCAAAAACGCATATCTTTAAAACATATTCAATATTTTTATTTAAAAGATCATTATGAAGAAACTGCTTACACTAGCTGCCCTATTTATCACTGCAATATCCTTAGCACAAAAAGAAGATACAACGTGGGATGTAACTAATCCTGGTGAAGACTTTAAGTATAAGACACACCATTTTACCACCAATGAAGGCACCTGGATGAATCTTGATGTAAGTCCAGATGGTCAAACCATCGTATTTGATATCCTTGGTGACATATACACCATGCCAATTACAGGTGGAAAAGCGAAAGCCATACGCACAGGTATTGCCTTTGAGGTACAGCCTAGGTTTAGTCCAGACGGCAACTATATTTCTTTTACTAGTGATGCTGGTGGAGGTGATAATATTTGGATCATGAACACCAAAGGTAAAGAAGCAAAACAAATTACTAAAGAGCGTTTTAGACTGCTCAACAATGCTGTTTGGATGCCAAATAGTAAATACCTCGTTGCACGTAAGCATTTTACAAGTGGCAGAAGTTTGGGTGCAGGAGAGCTCTGGCAATATCATATTACTGGCGGTAGCGGCATACAACTGGTGAAAAAGAAAAACGACCAACAAGATATCAATGAACCTTGGGTTTCTGGTGACGGAAAATACCTTTACTATAGTGAAGATATGTACGCTGGAGGTTTTTTTCAATACAACAAAGATCCCAACAGCCAAATTTATGCTATAAAACGCTATAACCTTGAAGACGGCAAGACAGAAACCATTACTGGAGGGCCAGGTGGTGCTGCAAGACCAACGGTTTCTCCAGACGGAACTATGCTTGCATTTGTAAAGCGTGTTCGAGAAAAGACCGTCTTGTTTATACACAACCTTGCAACTGGTGAGGAGTATCCAATCTATGACGCCTTAAATAAAGACCAGCAAGAAGCTTGGGCTATATTTGGTGTGTACCCAAATTTTGATTGGTTACCTACTAACAAAGAATTAATTGTTTGGAGTGGTGGTACATTTCAAAAGATCCATACAGAAACCCTAACAGTAACAAACATCCCTTTTGAAGCTACTGTTTCAATAGACTTAGCACAAACGGTGAAAACAAACACTTCTATTGAACGTGAAACTTTTATCCCTAAAGTAATTCGTGATGCAAAAACATCACCCGATGGAAGTACATTAGTCTTCTCTGCACTAGGTCACCTATACAAAAAAACACTCCCTAATGGCATCCCAGAAAGAGTAACCACCAGCGCCAACTTTGAGTTTGAACCAAGTTTTTCACCAAATGGAAAGGAACTTATTTATGTTACCTGGAACAATCTTGAAAAAGGGGCTATTTTTCGTGTAAGTATTAATGGAGGCGCTCCAAGTAAACTCACTTCAGAAAAAGGAATTTATAGAACCCCTAGATTCTCACAAAATGGAATGCAAATTGTGTACAGAAAAGAATCTGGAAATACAGACCAAGGAATGACTTTTACAAAAAAACCTGGAATATATATAATGGATATGGATGGGCGAAATCCTGTCAAAATAATAAATAAAGGAGAGAACCCACGTTTTAATGTAGCTGGATCTAGGGTCTTCTTACAAACTGGGGGAACTTATTTTGGAAACTTAACAAAAAAATTAATTTCAGTAAATCTGCAAGGACATGATGAGCGTGAGCATGTTATTTCAAAATATGCAAACCACATTGTACCAAGTCCAGACAACAACTGGGTTGCTTTTACCAATTTACACAAAGCGTATATTGCCCCTATGCCACAAACGGGAAAGCCATTAATACTCGACGGAAAAAGTGACAATGTTCCTGTGCAACAAATTGCTAAAGATGCTGGGGTAAATTTACATTGGTCATCCAGCAGCAATAAAATAATGTGGACCTTGGGTGATGAATATTTTAGTAATACACTGCAAGACAAATTTAATTTTGTTCCGGGAGGAAAAGACACCCCAACAGAAATGCAAGACCATGGTGTAAAGGTTGGCCTAACTGCTCTTGTTGACAAACCATCAGGAAGAATTGCTTTTAGTGATGTTCGCATCATTACCATGAATGGCGATGAAGTCATCGAAAATGGCGTTATTATCATTAATGGTGACCATATTGAAGCTATTGGTAAAACTGCAGATGTGCTTATTCCTGATAACTGCAAGGTAATTGTAGCCACTGGAAAAACAATAATGCCTGGTTTGGTAGATAGTCATGCGCATATTGGCGCATTTAGAGGAGGGCTTCCAGCACAAACTAATTGGCAGTTTGCAGCAAATTTAGCGTTTGGTGTAACGACCGCTCATGATCCTTCTGCCAATACCCAAACGGTATTTACGCTGTCTGAATTGCAAAAAGCAGGAGAACTTGTAGGGCCAAGACTCTACTCTACTGGTTTTATTTTATATGGTGCAGACGGAGATTTTAAAGCGGTAATTAACACTTTAGATGACGCTAGAAGTAGCATTCGGCGCACCAAAGCATTTGGAGCAAAGAGTGTAAAGAGCTATAACCAACCTCGCCGTGAACAACGTCAACAAGTATTGCAGGCTGCGCGTGAAGAAGGCATTAATGTTGTGCCTGAAGGGGGGTCAACATTTTTCCACAACCTAACCATGGTAATAGATGGTCACACAGGAGTTGAGCATAACATCCCGGTTGCTCCAGTCTATAAAGATGTATTAGAAATTTGGGGGGCTAGCGGGACTGGATACACGCCCACGCTTATTGTAAACTATGGAGGTTTAAATGGTGAATTTTACTACTACCAACGTGATAATGTTTGGGAAAATGAAAAACTACTCAATTTTACACCAAGAAGTATTGTAGACAGCCGTTCAAGACATAGAGCCATGGTCCCGATCAAAGAATATGAAAATGGACACATGCTTGTAGCCAAAACTGCTAAAGATTTGGTAGCTGCAGGAGTAAAGCTAAACATGGGAGCCCATGGGCAACTACAAGGACTCGGTGCTCATTGGGAAACTTGGATGCTTGCAAGTGGTGGCTTAAGCAATCACGAAGCATTAAAAGCTGCTACGATAAATGGCGCTAACTATATAGGGGCCGGAGAGGATATTGGCTCTTTAGAAATAGGAAAATTGGCAGATCTAATTGTATTAGACAAAAACCCATTAGAGGCAATAGAAAACACCCAATCCATACAGCATGTAATGATTAACGGCCGTTTATATAACGCTAACACCCTAAACGAAGAAGGAAACAACCCAAAAGAACGCGCTCCCTTTTACTGGGAAGTACCTGGTTACAACCAAGCATTTCCATGGCATGAAGAAACGCAAAGTTTTATGCGAGGTGGCTGTGGCTGTCATCTTGGACACAACTAAATTCATGGCGCTTTAGGATTATATACCTAACTATTTAAAATGAACATCAAACCTTACACTCAATTCTACAAAAGTATTTTTCCATTTGTTGCGGGATTTGCTTTTGTTGGTGTGATTGCATTTGGGGTATTTTGGGGTTTCTTATTCTTTGTTAGTATTGCATTAGGCTTTGGCTTTATAGGCTTTAATACGTTCTATAAAAACCAATGGTATGCCTATCAAAACTTGGGGATTACCAAGTGGATGTTATTCAAAGCTTCTTTTGTTTTGAATGGGATATTAGGGCTTCCTATATTTATATTTTTATTCATTTTAATTTCTTTTATTATTGGCGACTTTAGTCTTACATAATGCGCGTAAATCTTTCCAAAAGAAAGCTATTTTAAAAGATGTTTCGATGCGGGTTGAAACCGGCAACATCTTGGGGTTATATGGCCGTAATGGCTCTGGAAAGTCAACCTTGCTAAAATTGCTCTTCGGAAACGTAAAAGCAAATAGTATTTTACTAGAAATTAATGGAAAAAAAGTAAATAGCTCCAAGGTCATTAAGGAAAAATGGATAGGGTATTTACCTCAGCATTCTTTTTTGCCTAAGAATGCTAAAGTGAGGGATCTTATTTTGATGTTTCATAGCGATGAAAAAGATCAAGATTGTTTGTTTTATGACCCTCATATTGCCACAATGACATCCAAACACGTAGGAGAGTTATCTTTGGGCGAGGTAAAATACCTAGAAGTGGTTTTATTGAGTTATTTACCACATCCTTTTCTACTTCTAGATGAACCCTTTTCGATGGTAGACCCTTTACATAAGGATCTATTAAAAAAACATCTTCAAGGGTTAAAAGGCAGGAAAGGAATCATTATCACAGATCATTATTACCAAGATGTGCTTGAAATAAGCAATCAAAATATGATCCTTGTAGCAGGCGTTTGCATTGAAGTTACAGGAGAAAATGATTTAAAAAAATATAAATACCTCTCTAGATAATCCAGGATTGAAAAAGAAACCCAGTAAAAATAAAAAAAGCCTATGATTTAAATCATAGGCTTTTTTATAAACGTAGTGCTCTTTATTTCTTAGCCGTTGTTGCTTTTTTCTTTGGTGCACCTGTTTTTTTAGCTGGTGCTTTCTTTGCTGTTTTCTTTACAGCTTTGGGCGCTTTTTCTTCAACCTCAACCTCAGCTTTGGTTTCATCTTCAGCACCTTTTGTTTCATCTGTAGCTTTAGAAAAATCTGTAAACCCATTTTTCACGAGAAGGTTGTACCATTGTACCACTTTTTTGATATCACTTGGGTACACACGTTCTTCATCATAATCTGGTAAAATTCCAAAAAAGAATTCTTCTAACTCTAATTTTGGTACTTTATGGCTAATGGTTTCACTTCCTGCTTCTTTGGTTGCAATCTTTTGAAAAATTTCACGAAGCGGAACCTCTTTAGTCAATGTGTAAATAGCTATTTCAGTAAGCAAGCTTACGTTATGCCTTGAACTCACACTTATTTTTTTCTGGTCTAATAAAGACTCTGCCAAAAACCCACCACGGGTTTGTTTGGTCATTTTATACAATCCTGGTTTTCCTGAAATTGATAATACTTTTTCTAAACTCATAATTATTTGAAATCTTTTCGTGTATTGTAATCGTTTTAAGGTTTCTAAAGAAAGCTTCATTAGATTCTTAAACTGCTACAAAGATGTTTTGAAATTTTGTGATATGCAACCGTTTAACGTTTCTTTTTAGCATTTGGAAAACGCATGCGATAATCTGCATTTGCTTTTCCTTTACTTATGTTAGCTAGTTTTCCTTTTATTAAGCGTTTTTTTAACGAAGAAAGTTTGTCTGTAAATAAGATTCCTTCAATATGATCATACTCATGTTGTATAATTCTAGCAATGATACCTGTATGCTTCTCTGTATGCTTTGTGAATTTCTCATCATAGTATGTAACAGTAATGTTTGGCTTTCTATACACATCTTCTCGTACATCTGGAATACTCAAACACCCTTCATTAAAAGAAAGCTCTTCTCCTTCTTCTTCTATAATAGTAGCATTGATAAACGTTTTTTTAAACCCTTGAACTGCAGCCAACTCTGTTGCATCCATTTCATCTTCATCGGCAAAAGGACTTGCATCCACCAAAAAAATACGAATTGGCAAACCTATTTGAGGTGCTGCTAAGCCTACTCCACTAGCAGCATACATTGTTTCATACATGTTTTCTAATAGCGCATCCAATGAAGGATAGGCCTCAGAAACCTCTTTGCATTCTTTTCGTAACACAGGGTCGCCGTAAGCTACAATAGGTAATATCATTTTTTAATTTTTAGTGTTTAGTGTATCTACTCGGTCTCTATAATAGTAGCGTTACAAAAACTAGTTAGTATATAAAAACTGTTGTAAAATTATTGTGGCACTTATCTCATCCACAAGGGCTTTATTTTGTCTTTGTTTTTTTTTGAGACCACTATCAATCATGGTCTTAAAGGCCATTTTACTAGTATAACGCTCATCAACTCTCACAATAGGAATGTTCGGGAATTTCACCGAAAATCCTTTGACGAAATTTTGAATATTCCCCTCAACGTTTGATGCCGTACCATCTTTCTGGGTAGGCTCACCAACAACAAGGGTATCTACCGTTTCATTAGAAAAATAGGTGCTTAAAAATGGCATTAACCCATGTGTTTCAACAGTAGTTAGACCTGAGGCAATAAGCTGCAACTCATCTGTCACTGCTATTCCTGTGCGTTTAGTACCGTAGTCTATAGCGAGAATTCTTCCCATTTTTACTGCAAAAATAAAGGTTTATAGTATAGTATGCTACATATGATGGATTTAATGAATAGGGTGTTTATATTTGCATAAGATTAAAAAAAAACAACCACACAAAATGCCATGAAAAACCTCCAAGATAGAATAGAAAAAGCCTGGGAAAATCGTTCTTTATTAACCCAACAAGAAACTATAGATGCCATTCGTGAAGTGGTGCGTTTGTGTGATGAAGGAATACTGCGTTGTGCAGAGCCTACTGCTACTGGCTGGAAAGTAAACGAATGGGTGAAAAAAGCAGTGGTATTGTATTTCCCTATCCAAAAAATGGAAACCTTCGAGGCAGGAGTTTTTGAATATCATGATAAAATCCCATTAAAAAGAGGATACGAAGCTAAAGGCATTCGTGTGGTACCTAATGCTGTGGCACGTCATGGAGCCTATATTAGCAAAGGAGTTATTTTAATGCCTAGTTATGTTAACATTGGAGCCTACGTAGACGAGGGAACCATGGTAGACACATGGGCAACTGTGGGTAGTTGTGCGCAAATTGGTAAAAACGTACACCTAAGCGGTGGGGTTGGTATTGGGGGTGTATTAGAACCACTTCAGGCAGCACCTGTTATTATTGAAGATGGGGCATTTATTGGCTCACGCTGTATTATTGTAGAAGGAGTTCGTATAGAAAAAGAAGCAGTCTTGGGCGCAAATGTAGTGCTTACTATGAGCACCAAAATTATAGATGTTACGGGTAAAATTCCTGTCGAAACAAAAGGGGTTGTACCTGCACGTTCTGTTGTGATACCGGGGAGTTATACCAAAAAATTTCCTGCTGGAGCATTTCAAGTTCCATGTGCTCTTATTATTGGGAAACGCAAAGAAAGCACCAATAAAAAAACCTCGCTAAATGATGCACTGCGCGAATATGATGTAGCTATCTAAAAGTATCCCGTAGAAAAACACTTATATTTAGCGTTGTAAACCTCGCTATGAAATTTATTGTCTTATTTTGTTTCGCATTCATTCTTTCGCCCATTCTTTTGGTGGGACAAGAAGTGGATGTTTTTGCGCAATTTAATGGACAGTTTGACTATGTCGCCTTCGGGAACACGTTAAACACAGGAGAAAACACAGGTGCAAATCCCCCAACCCCCTGCGAGATTTTAACCTCCAGTAGTGCTAACTTTGAACTGCAACCTGAACAAGAGCTAATTGCTGCATACCTGTATTGGGCAGGTTCTGGAACGGGAGATTTTGATGTAACTCTTAATGGAACTCCAATTACTGCGGAACGAACTTTTGCAGACAATATGAGCAATGGCTTGGTTTTTTTTGCTGCCTTTGCTGATGTTACAGCAC
>JBLHII010000057.1:0-10946 GCA_047616265.1 Minisyncoccia bacterium | reverse complement strand
CTATTTCCTTTTGGGCATCAAAATTTGAACCTGTAAAATACTGTATGGTATAGGTCGTACCAAAGGCATTTCCTTGGAGTACTTTTTTAATAACTGACGGCTCATTTTTACAGGCAGCAAAAATGAGCACGAATAAAAGGAGCGTTATTTTTTTCATACTATTTCTTGTAAGCCTTTATAGACCATGGTGTATTCCTGATCTTTTAACACTGGTTTTGCATAATCTGTACCATTACCAAGACCAACTCCTGCATAGTACGTTTTTGCATCAAAGCTGTTGGCGTGTTCTTTAATGGTTTGCATAAAGACTGGATCATATACATGAGCGTCTTTTGGGTACTGGGACACACGTACAATAACAAAATGTAAGTCCTTGTTTTTTAAACCCACAAACTGTGGGTCTTTACCAATTTTACTATTGACACCCAGAAACTCAAAACCTTTAGATTTCATGTCTTCTCCTACGATGTTCATAGCAAGGTTGTGTAATTCTTGTTTGGTTAATTCTGGAGGCATGTAATTTGTTATAAAATGTTAGTATTACAAAAATATGGTAATGTAATAGATCTTTAAGCTATAAAGATGGGTATGTATTTCAAAAACAAAAAAACTTTATAATATATGTGGCATTCTTAAAATCGTGGCTAAAACGAATCATTAATTAGAACCCCAATAGCTACTTGACTGGTTTTACCAATATAAAAATTATCAATAGCTTATGCACTATATTTTTTATAACCATTTGGAAAATGGTCTTTAGGTTTCTAATCGAAAACTGCTATACCAAAAAACCGCTATCAAAAAAAATTGATAGCGGTTTATAACTTGTGTTTATTTTATGGCAAAGTGTAAAGCACATCAGAATAAATCAGTAATACTTTAAAATTATATAGGTTTGAAAAAGAACAATCTTATTAATTCACATTCTAAATACCTTAACTCCTTCTACTTTTTAAATATACTATTGTTTTTCTGTGAGGAACTTTCACTTGTATTTTGAAAACCACTACCATTTGGACCTGGACCTGGAGGAGGAGATTGTGCTTGGCTCTTTTGAGGATTTAGAAGCATAACACTACCTAGTGCGGCAAATGCTGCATAAGACCCCATCTTCTTCAATGCATCTTTTCTAGTGATCTCTTCAGATCTTTTTTCTTTTAAACTATTATCTTTTACCATGGTTGATTATTCTAAATTTAAAAACTTGTATAGTGCAAAATTATGAAAAAAAAACAATTAACTTATATATAAAGCTTAAAATTTTTTTTTGTGGTTAATTAAAATACATAAATCAAACATTATCAGGTGTTTATCCCACAACAAATTGAAAAAATATACCTGATACATGACCTTGAACTCAAAGCATTGAATCTTGAGACATAATTAAAACGCCATCAAATTATTTGACAGCCCTTTAGTGGGGCTATAATTTATGAAAAGACTAGCCTCCAAAGTCATCAAAGCGAATGTGCTCATCTGGAATTCCGTAATCTTCACCCATTTTTTGAACCGCTTGGTTCATAAGTGGTGGACCACAGAAATATAATTCTATGTCCTCAGGAGATTCATGTAAGTCTAGATAATTATCAATAACTACTTGATGAATAAAGCCAACAAAACCGTCTCCTTCTCCTTCAATGCCTTCTTTTACTTTCCAGTTATCTTCGTCCATAGGCTCTGAGAGTGCCAAGTAGAATTTAAAGTTTGGAAAATCATTCTCTAGTTGCTGAAAGTGATCTAAATAAAATAACTCTCTCTTAGAACGACCTCCGTACCAATACGTAACTTTTCTTCCCGTTTTTAAGGTTCTAAATAGATGGTATAGGTGAGATCTCATAGGTGCCATTCCAGCTCCACCACCAATATATAACATTTCAGACTCTGATGGATTGATAAAGAACTCACCATAAGGTCCAGAAATTACACACTTATCTCCTTTTTTTAAGTTAAATATATATGAAGATGCAATACCTGGGTTTACATCCATCCATTGGTTTTTAGCTCTATCCCAAGGCGGAGATGCTATACGTACGTTTAGCATAATCTCACGTCCTTCAGCAGGATAAGAGGCCATTGAATAAGCGCGCTCTACTACCTCTTTGTTTTTCATTACTAAAGGCCATAGACCAAACTTATCCCACTCTGCTTGGAATTTATCAGGTGTTTCGTGTTCCTCAGGGTGTGCTGTAATATCCATGTCTGCAAATTTTACTTCACATTCTGGAATTTCGATTTGAATATACCCCCCCGCTTTGTAGTTCATATCCTGAGGGATTTCTACTACAAATTCTTTAATAAATGAGGCTACATTGTAGTTACGTACTACAACGGCATCCCACTTTTTTATACCAAATACCTCTTCAGGAATGGTAATATTCATGTTCTGCTTCACCTTTACTTGACAAGAAAGACGCGCTCCATCTTTTAACTCTTTTCTACTAAAGTGTGGTGTTTCTGTTGGCAATGCTTCTCCACCACCCTCAAGTACGTGGCATTCGCATTGAATACACGTTCCACCACCACCACAAGCAGAAGGTAGAAATATTTTGTTTTCCCCTAAGGTTGTTAATAGGGTACTCCCACTAGATACCTCAAGTTCCTTTTCACCATTAATGGTAATCGTTACAGGTCCAGACGGAGATAGTTTTTGTTTTGTAAAAAGTAATACCGTTACCAATAAAAGTGTCAACACTAAAAAGGCGATGACTGTTGCCGCGATGACTCCTGTGATACTTGCTGCTAAAAACATATAGTTGATTTTTTATTCTGAAACGACCAATTGAGGCATTTCAATTCCTTTTTCTATAGCTGGTTGTAAGGTTGTTCCAATTTGTTCTGGTTGTGCTTCTAGTTTTGGTACTGCATCATCTCCGCCTGTTAACATTCCTCCAAAGCTCATAAAACCAATGGCCATAAGGCCGGTAATAATAAATGTAATACCCAAACCTCTCAAGGGTGCAGGTACATTACTGTATCGTATTTTCTCTCTAATGGCCGCAATAGCTACAATGGCTAAAAACCATCCAATACCAGAACTAAACCCATAATTTAAAGCCAGTCCAGCTGTTTCAATTTCTCTTGACTGCATAAACAATGACCCTCCAAGGATGGCACAGTTTACCGCAATTAAAGGTAAGAAAATACCAAGTGAATTATATAATGATGGTGAAAATTTTTCGACAATAATCTCTACCAATTGTACCATTGTTGCAATGGTAGCAATAAAGAGAATAAATGATAAGAAACTTAAATCATAGTCTGCATAAGCACTTAACTCTGGAGTTTGACGATTGCCATCTACCCATGCTAAAGCTCCTGGTTGAAGTATGTATTGATCAAGAAACCAGTTTAAAGGCACCGTTACCGTTAATACAAAGATTACCGCTGCTCCAAGACCTACTGCAGTGCTTACCTTTTTTGATACTGCTAGGTATGAACACATCCCTAGGAAGTATGCAAACACCATGTTATCAACAAAGATTGATTTGAAAAATAATTCTATATGCTCTAACATATGTTTTAAATTTTATTTTTTACTTGTGAATTTTAGTAGTTACCCTACTAGTTTTCTTCAATTAATGCGCTATTCCGGCTGCGTTGTACCCAGATAATAATTCCTACTACAATTAGTGCCATTGGAGGTAATACCATGAACCCGTTGTTTTCATAACCAATAGCATACAATCCTGTTTTCTCTACAGAATCACCCAACACTTTAAAGCCAAATAAAGTTCCAGACCCTAATAACTCTCTAAAGAATCCTACTATTATTAATATCACACCATATCCTAACGCATTTCCAACACCGTCTAAGAAAGATTTCCAGGGTTTATTTGCCAAAGCAAAGGCCTCAAAGCGCCCCATGATAATACAGTTGGTAATAATCAAACCAATAAATACAGAGAGCTCTTTACTCAACTCGTAAGCAAAAGCTTTTAATACTTGATCCACAATAATTACAAGTGTTGCTACAACAATTAGCTGCACAATAATTCTAATCTTTGATGGTATAATATTTCGCATTAAAGAAATTACTACATTTCCTAAACCAAGTACAAAAATCACAGATACCGCCATTACTATAGACGGTTTTAACTGCGCTGTAATTGCTAAGGCAGAACAAATACCTAATACCTGTATGGTAATTGGATTGTCATCTGCTAACGGATCTAAGATTAACCGTGTGTCTTTTTTTGAAAGTAATCCCATCTTCTTAGTTATTTATAGTTTTAAGGTAAGGCACATACATTGCGATGTCTTTTTTCAACATTGCAGACACACCATCTCCTGTGATCGTGGCACCAGCCAATGCATCAACTTCATAATCGTCTTTGGTCAAATTTTTAGGATCGTTATTCCCTTTGGCAACTTTGATACCCATATAGGTTGTACCCTCTAAAAGTTTCTCTCCTATAAAATCATCCATAAAGTAACGCTGCTTGATCTCTGCTCCCAAACCTGGCGTCTCTCCTTTATGGTCGAAATACACACCTTGCACTGTCATGGATTCATCTACCGCTACGAAGCCCCAAATAGCATCCCAAAGGCCTTTCCCTCTTACAGGCATGATGTATAATTTTTCGCCATCTTTCTCTCCAATAAACAAAGGAAGTTTTCTTACATATCCAGCTTTTTTTGCTTTAGTACCTTCTTTTTTAACATCAATTAAATAGGCATTATCATTTTCTGAGGCGGTAACCCCCTCAATGACAAGCTGCTGTTTGATGTAGGTGCTAAATTCACCTGCTACTCTATCTGTAGATATGAACGCTACATCACCCGTGCCAACATTATCATTAACACCCATTGCATACAAGATGTTTTGCTGCTTTTCAAACTTTTCGTTTGCCTTAATCATAGGTTTCAAGCCACTTGAAAATCCTGCCAAAAGTGTACCCACTACCAATACCATAATAACGGCAAAGATCATTGTGTAACTATTTTTATCTTTATTAACTGCCATAATTAAGCTGTTTTAAGTTTTAGACGTTTTGCTCTTTTCTTGATATTACCCTCCAACACATAGTGATCTATTGTTGGTGCAAATACATTCATTAATAGTATCGCCAAGAAAACTCCTTCTGGATATGCTGGATTGAATACACGAATCATAATAGATATAAATCCTATCAAAAATCCATATATCCATTTTCCTTTGTTGGTTTGTGAAGCTGTAACCGGATCTGTTGCCATATATACTGCACCAAATAAAATACTACCTATAAATAGATGTTGCCAAAAATCAACACTCATTAAACCAAAGAATTTTGAACTCTCTGTTACCCATCCTGCAGTTACAACACCATTAAATATAAGACCCATAGAAAGGGCTCCTGCTAATGTGCTTAGTATAATTCTCCAACTTCCAATTTTTGAAAGAATTAAAATAAGTGCTCCAACAATAATTAATAATTTTGAGGTCTCTCCAACAGATCCAGGAATAAATCCTAAAAATTGGTCCATCATAGTCCAGTCTCCATAGCCATTATTTTGAGCTAAGCTTCCTAAAATTGTTTCTCCAGAAATAGCATCTGGCTGTCCAACTGTGTCTACTGCACCCGTAACCCAAACTTTATCTCCAGACATCCATGTTGGATATGCAAAAAACAAAAAGGCTCTAATGGTTAGGGCTGGATTTAAGATATTCATTCCAGTTCCTCCAAATACTTCTTTACCTATCACCACACCAAAAATTACTGCAATAGACAACATCCATAACGGAATATCTACTGGAACAATTAAAGGGACTAACATACCTGTCACTAGATATCCTTCTTCTACTTCATGGCCCTTAATCACTGCGAAAATAAATTCAACCAACAAACCAACACCGTAAGACACGATTACGAGCGGTAATACTTTCCAGGCACCGATTGTGAAATTTGAAAAATTCCAAAACTCTGTGCTAAAAAAACTCAAGGCTTTTGTCACGTCTCCAGTTTGGACATTGTATTGATACCCTGCATTAAATATTCCGAACAACAAACAAGGCACCAAAGACATGATCACCATGTTCATTGTGCGTTTTAAATCATCTGCTGCTTTAATGTGAGTACCGTTGTGAGTCGTCTCATTAGGCAAGTACAAAAAGGTGTGGATTGCGTTAAACGCAGGCGCCATTTTAGTACCTTGGTACTTCATCTTTAAGGTATGTAAATTCTGTTTTAAACCCATAACTTATCCTATTTCTTTATACATTAAGTCTAATCCTTCTCTTATGATTTCTTGGTGGGGTTGTTTTGACACACAAATAAACTCTGTCAATGCAAAATCTTCTGGTGCTACCTCATACATTCCTAATGCCTCCATAGCATCTAGATCTTTTACCAAACAAGCCTTTAAAATTTGTAACGGATAAATATCTAGCGGAAAAACTTCTTCATAGTTCCCTGTCACCACAAAAGCACGATGTTCACCATTTGTATTGGTGTTTAATTCAAACTCCTTTTTAGGCTGCATCCAAGAAAAAGTTAATGCCCTTGAAGGTGAGATTTTATTGAAGATTGGTTTGTTCCAACCAAAAAATTCGTAATCATCCCCTTCCGGAATTACGGTGATTGCGTTGTGGTAAAAACCTAAGTGTTGTTTTGGAGAAATAGTATCTCCACTTAACACACCACCACTAATTACACGAACATTTTCCTCGTTTAATCCAGAATCATATATCATGGTAGCAACTTCACTACCCATTCTTGTTTTATAATATTTTGGAGCCTTCACACAAGAACCTGCCAATGCAACAATACGTTCTGCATTGTATCTTCCTGTTAAAAATAATTCTCCAATAATTATCAAATCGTGAGCAGCTACCGTCCAAACAGTTTCGCCTTTATTGATCGGGTCTATTTTGTTTATTTGTGTTCCAACATTTCCTGCAGGATGCAATGCATTGGTTTTATGCAAAACAACATGACTCATACCAGAGAGCATAGATGTATTATCGTCAGCAACCGTAAGGTGCAGAGCACCATCTGTTAATTTGCTTAATGCCGTAATAGCAGCTTGTACTTCTTTTTCTTTCCCAGCTAGGACAAAATCTAGATCTGCATCTAAAGGACCCGTATTTAAACCAGAAACAAAAATTGCTTTTGGTGTGCTTTCAGGATTTGCAATAACATCATAAGGGCGTTGCTTAATAAAAGGCCAACATCCTGTTGATAGTAAATATTTTTTAATTTCTTCTGAAGAAAGGCTTTCTGGAGATTTCACTCCAAAATCTTTAAACGTATCTTCTTGATCTCCTTCAATTGTTAATTTAGTAATCACCCGCTTTGGCCCTCTTTCAATCTCCGTAAGAGTTCCACTTACAGGTGACGAAAAAGTTATCGCTTCGTTTTGTTTGCTGTAAAACAAGGTTTCTCCAGCTTTAATTTTCTCACCCTCTTTCTTCACCAACTTTGGCGTAAATAGATGAAAATCTGAAGGACGAATTGCATAGGTACGCGAACGCGGTGCGTTTGAAACTGTTTTGTCGGCTTCACCCTTGAGGCGGATGGTAAGACCCTTTTTAATCTTAATGTCTTTGGACATAGAATAGTCGTGTTAAAATTGACTTTTATTTTACTAAAAAGAAACAAAGTTAATACGTCTTTTTAGCGATTGCAAATTTAGGGATTAAAAGAGTAATTTTACGATTTATTAAAATAATTTTACATCTAAAATGTACTTCAGAAATGCCACTGGTTTTTAAGGTGCAAAATTTGTTTATATTTAGGGCACATAATAACAAACCATGCGCGCATTCATACTATCGCTTTTTCTTTTTTTATCTTACATTTCAGCAGGCACATCTCAAGTAAAAGAAACTATTGAGCCTGAATATATTAGAACCATTCAATTTAGAGGAACCTCATCCCAAAGCAAATTACCCATCATAGAATTAGGGCAAAGCTTGCAGCTTTCGTTTGATGATATTATTGGAGATGAAGCCGATTACTATTACACTATAGAACATTTTAATTTTGACTGGTCACAAAGTGATTTGTCTAAAGGAGAATACCTAGGTGGTTTTGACGATGTACGCATAGAAACTTATGAAAATAGTTTTACTACACTGCAACTTTTTTCACACTATACGGTAAGCATACCAAACAGAGAGACCCGTTCTATTAAAAAAAGTGGAAACTATTTATTACGCATTTTTAATGACGACGGGGATATCATTTTTTCAAGAAAATTTATGGTTTTAGAACGTGTGCTAAGCGTGGGTGTTGAAATCAAAAGGGCTAGAAAAATTAAAAACATAGAACAGCAGCAAGTCGTTCAATTTAAAATAAACTCCCCAAACATGCTGCTCATTAACCCAAAACAGAATGTGAAAACACTCGTGTTGCAGAACAGTAATCTAAAAACTGCAATCACCCATTTAAAACCACAATACACTATTGGTTCTGAGCTAATTTATAAATATGATCAAGAAGCCGCATTTTGGGGCGGCAATGAGTTTTTATATTTTGACAATAAAGACGTTAGATCTTCTTCAAACGGAGTCCGGAATGTAGCTCTAAATGAGCGCTACGAGAATTTTTTATTTACAAACATAGACAGAAGCACAAGACCCTATACCTACAACCCAGATCTTAACGGAAATTTTCAGGTTAGAAACTTATATGCAGCACAAAATCAAAACACAGAGGCAGACTATGTTTTAATGCACTTTAACTTACAGCATTATGCGGCGCTTAAGGACAAAGAAATACATCTCTATGGAAATTTCAACAACTGGACCATCGATGAGACTACCTACATGCGCTATAATGACGAGACAGACACCTATCAAAACGCAAGACTTTTTAAGCAAGGTTTTTACAATTACAAATATGTTATGGTAGCTCGTGATGGCACTGTAGAACAGGGCCCCATAAGCGGCAATTTTTGGCAAACGGAAAACGAATACACCGTTCTTGTTTATTACAGAGCACCGGGAGCTAGGTTTGACAGACTATTAGGCGAAGGACACTCAAGTTCTACCAGGATTACAAACAATTAACTCTTTTACGACCACAAATTAGAAGTATGTTCCTTTTAGGTTCCTGATTTAAAAAATCTTAAAATCAAACCATAGTTCAACCATCTTAAGCGTCTTTTTAGACTATATTTGCGTGAAAACAGGCACTTCAATATGCAAAAAGAACTTCTACTCTTCCAGAAATTAGCTGAAAAATTAATTAAAGCAGAAAAAGAACAGCCCATAGCTACTCCAATTCCTCCAGAAGAGCTCTTTACTATCTTGCCCTTAGCACTTGAGGACCAACCCGTAGAAGACGCTTTTTTTGAAGAAGCACTAGAAAAACTTGTTTTAAGCACCCCTCGTACTGCTACCCGTTTGTTTTTCAACCAATTATTTGGAGGCAGAAACCCAAAAGCTACGCTAGGTGACTTGTTAGCGGTATTGCTTAACAATAGCATGTACACCTACAAAGTAGCAGGCCCTCAAGTAGGTATTGAAAAAGAAATATTACGCAAATCTTGTGATTTAATTGGCTATGACAAAGACGCAGACGGAACCTTTGCTCCAGGTGGATCTATGAGTAATTTCATGGCAATCTTGATGGCGCGTGACGCACACAACGAAACGATAAAAAATGAAGGGGTCTTGAAAAAAATGACTGCTTACACATCTGTAGAATCTCACTATTCAACCTCAAAAAATGCAGCTTTTATTGGTATAGGGCGCGAACAAGTTAGGTATGTTTCCACTAATGAATTTGGGCAAATGAGCGCTACAGATTTAGCTGCTAAAGTTTCTGAAGATATTGCTGCAGGCTTACAACCATTTTTCGTGAATGCTACAGCAGGCACAACAGTACTTGGAGCCTTTGATGTTATTGAGCCCCTTTCAAAAATTTGTAAAAAACACAAACTATGGCTTCATCTAGATGGTGCTTATTGTGGGAGTGTTATTTTTAGCAACAAATACAAGCACTTAGTAGAAGGAATAGAGCTTACTGACTCCTTTAGTTATAATGCGCACAAAATGTTAGGCACACCTCTTACATGCTCAATTATACTCACTAAACATAAAAAATATTTACATGACAGCTTTAGTAATGACGCTACTTATTTATACCAAACAGATGGAGATGACTATAATCTAGGAAAAACATCTATTCAATGTGGAAGAAGAAACGACGCATTGAAGTTTTGGACCTTATGGAAATCTGTCGGGACTAGTGGCTTAGAAAAAATTGTAGATCAGCAATTTCATTTGGCAGAAGTAGCGCGTAATTATATAAAAAGCAATGCAGATTACACCTTGTACAGCTTTGATGACTCTATATCAATTTGCTATAACTATAAAGGGATTCCTGCCCAAGACCTATGTACTTTATTATACGAAAACGCCACGGCTATGGTAGGGTTTGGTATTTTTAGAGAGACAGAATTTGTACGCTTGGTTACTATCAATAGCGGAAATAACGAGGAGGACATCCTTCATTTCTTTAAAATTTGTGAAACTTTTGTAACAGAAAACAAAGCCTTGTTTGCACTAAAAGCATAGCACAAAAGAAAAACTTTGCTACATTTACGGTATGAGCGAAATACCAGAAGAGCACATAAGTCCTAATAAAAAAACTGAAATAGTTAAAACACTTGCAGATCAAGATTCTGAAGCTTCTGTAGACAGAGAAGAAGTAATTAATACATCCAGAAATCAGGTTTCCGAAAATAACCGGCGCCATTTTAAATATCGAGACACTAGGTGTTTAAACTGCAAACAACCCCTTGACACATCAGATCGCTACTGCCCTTACTGCTCCCAACTTAACAGCAACAAAGCTCTTTCTTTAAAAGATTTTTTTTTAGAATTCTTAAGCAGCCTTGTTAGTTACGACTCTAAATTACGGTATACCGTAAATGATTTATTGTTTAAACCAGGAACCATAACCCGTAATTTCATTATTGGGCAACGATTAAAATACAGCAATCCATTTCGCTTTTTTTTG
>JBLHII010000056.1:0-10947 GCA_047616265.1 Minisyncoccia bacterium | reverse complement strand
ATATTTAGTAATACCTAAATTACAGTTACTTTTGACCCCACAACATATGCATAAACAAAAAATATGTTATTGGAGGTATTCTATTTTATTGCAACTGAGTGTTGCAGACAAATTTACTTGACCTCTAGAGTTCTTAATACCAAGTATAAATAACCTTTCTATTATGAATATTAAAACATTCTTCAGTACGCTACTTTTACTATGTGTTATGATAACATCTGCGCAAAATGAAAAGGCACAAGACAATACTATTGAAGCACAATTTGTGCGTGTTATAGATATGTCTAACAACTATCAAGAATACAAAGTTATTAGGAGATCTAAGCTAGCTGCTTTGAGGAAAAACATCTTAGACTCTTTGGCAGCATTAGAAATAGCTATTCAAATAAAAGATGCTATAATCACTTCTCAATCAAGTAATATCAGTACGTTAGAGGTTACTTTAAATAGCACACAAAATAACCTGAACACTTCTAAAGCAAAAGAAGATACCATCGCTCTTTTTGGTATTACAACAAAAAAAGGCAGCTACAACTTTATATTATTTTCTATTATTAGTTTTTTGCTTCTTGGCTTATTCTTTTTCATCCTTAAGTTTAAAAACAGTAATACAATAACAAAAGAAACAAACCATAAACTTTCGGAAATTGAGAGAGCGTTTGAAAACTATCGCCAAAAAAAATTAGAGGATGAACAAATATTAAGAAGAAAGTTACAAGACGAAATAAACAAGAAAAAATAAACAAAGCAATACACTATTTGGCTTTGTTAAAACAAAAACCCCAAACACATCCTTGTGTTTGGGGTTTTTTTATGATTGTATCGTTCTAAAAAACGTATCTAAGAATCTAATCTAGTAATCTTCGCTCCTATGGCACGCAGACGTTCATCTATATTTTCATACCCTCGATCTATCTGCTCTATGTTGTGAATGATACTAGTCCCTTTTGCAGAAAGAGCCGCAATTAATAAAGAAATACCTGCCCGTATATCTGGTGAAACCATTGTTGTTGCTTTTAGCATAGACTCAAAATTATGCCCTATTACAGTAGCACGATGAGGATCACATAAAATAATACGAGCGCCCATATCAATAAGCTTATCCACAAAAAATAAACGGCTTTCAAACATTTTTTGATGAATGAGCACACTCCCTTTTGCTTGGGTACATACCACTAAGACAATGCTCAATAAATCTGGAGTAAATCCTGGCCAGGGAGCATCAGCTACGGTTAAGGTAGAACCATCTATATAGCCTTGGATTTCATAACTATCTTGTGAGGGAATATAAATATCATCTCCCCTTTTCTCTAAAGTAATGCCTAGTTTTCTAAACGTATTTGGAATGATGCCTAAATTACTCCAACTTACATCTTTAATGGTAATTTCACTATGTGTCATGGCCGCTAAACCAATCCAACTACCAATTTCAATCATATCAGGAAGAACACGGTGACTGCAGCCACCTAATTGTTTAACTCCTTCAATGATTAACATATTAGAACCTATCCCTTTTATATCTGCACCCATGAAGTTTAACATCTTACACAATTGCTGTAAGTAAGGCTCACATGCTGCGTTATAAATAGTTGTGGTGCCTTTAGCTAAAACAGCCGCCATTACAATATTAGCAGTCCCCGTTACAGAAGCTTGGTCTAATAACATGTAAGAACCTGTAAGTCCATTTGGAGCCTCAACCCCATAAAAACGATCTTCTTTATTGTATCTAAAGGTAGCCCCTAACTTAATAAAGCCCTCAAAGTGAGTGTCAAGTCTTCTTCTTCCAATTTTATCACCTCCTGGTCGAGGAATATATCCTTTCCCAAAACGAGCTAAGAGAGGTCCTACAATCATTATAGAACCACGCAATGAACTTCCCTCCTTCTTAAAAAGTTCAGATTCAAGATAGCCAAGGTCAATGTCGTCAGCCTTAAATGAAAATTTTCCTTTTTCTATTTTTTCAATTTTAACACCTAAATTACCTAAGATACCTATGAGTTTGTTAACATCAACAATATCGGGTATGTTCTCTATAATTACTTCGTCTGGTGTTAATAAAACAGCACATACTATTTGTAAAGCTTCATTTTTAGCACCTTGAGGACGGATTTCACCTTTTAATTTGTGACCTCCTTCAATTTGAAAAGTTCCCATAGATTTTGATAAGAAGTTTAGTAGCGCTTGCGGCCTCTGTTGTTATTATTGTTATGTTTCTTGTAGTTGTTACTGGAAGCAGTAGTAGTGCTTGTGTCAGCAAAGCGATTTTTTGTTTTTAGTAGTATCGCAGAATTTCTTAGCACTTCATCACTTCCTTTTAGGTTTAGCTTCCCGTCAGAAAGTTCAAATAAATGAACAAATATGACTTCATCTTCAACAGTATCTTTATTCCAGTTTAAGAAACATTTTTTCATATGATTGGCTATCGTTAATACCAAGCCATCTTTCTTGTCTCCATCTTCCCAGCCAATAGCAACATCAATCATGCGTTTGATATTATTACCGTAGAAGCGGTATTTTGGATAATTCTGAGGATACGCTAATCCTACTGGAAGTTCTCGCAACGCTTCTGCAGAAGGCTTCTCATAAGGAGACTCTACATCTAATTTAAAATCTGATATAATAAATAATTGATCCCAAAGTTTATGTTGAAAATCTGCAACATCACGTAGGTGAGGATTTAGGTTACCCATCACAGAAATGATACTCTTTGCCTGTTCATTTCGTTTTTCATCGTCCTGTTCAGCAATAGCTTGATCTACCATTTTCTGGATATGACGACCATATTCTGGAATAATCAAATGCGGGCGCTCTGTATTATATTCTATATCTGTAAAAAACATGTGTTGTATTTATAAATTGGGGGTTGTGTAACTTGAAGTAATTATCTGTATGGCAAAATACACATTTTATAAAGAAATTACTCCTTCCACCTCAGAAACTTGTTTGTATTTCTCTATCACTGCCTCTGGAGAAGCCATCACTACTTTTATAGAAAGACTTACATAGGCCCCTTTGCTAGAAACACGCGTGTTAATTTGGGCATTTATACTATTAAAAATAGCCTCAATTTGGGCGATTTTTTTAGTATTTCCGGGTACAATAAATTTGTATAAATAAGGAGCTGGCCAAGTTGTATCGCCTTTTAATTGTTCCTGTAATCTACTATAAAATTCTTCTGCTTTAGTGTCTTCCATGTCTTATTTCTTCTAAAATATAAAAGAGTTTATATCTTCTTAGTATCCATTGATATCATATATTATATTCTTCAAATACTATTCCACAAAGATACACTTTCAACATCAATATAAATTAACGTACTTTGTGGTTTAGAAATATTTTTAATACGTATATATAGCAGTGGACACAAAAAGAATTGTTATTACCGGAGGACCCGGATCTGGAAAAACTACCTTGATAAACCATATTGAAAGCTTAGGCTATACCTGTATGCATGAGGTGTCGCGCCAAATAATTAATGAAGCTCGTAAAGAGGGTATAGACCAATTATTTTTAACAGACCCGATGCTTTTTAGTCAAAAACTTTTAGAAAGCAGGGTGCACCAATTTGAGCAAGCATCGCAACTAGAAACTAGCTATATCTTTTATGATAGAGGTACCCCAGATATAACTGCATATATGGATTTTATAGGGGCAAGCTATCCAACGTCTTTTGAGGCTCCTTGCTTTACTCACACCTATGATACTATTTTCTTGTTACCCCCTTGGGAAGCTATCTATACTAAGGATAGTGAGCGATATGAAACCTTTGAGCAAGCAAAAATCATACACCAATCACTAGTAAAAGGTTACAATAAATATGGATACAAGGTTATTGAAGTGCCTCAAGCTAGCGTAGAAAATCGCAACAGCTTTATTTTTAATTACTTAAAAGAAAATTAGTGAAAAATCCCCACGACATACTAGAAAAATACTGGGGTCACAGTTCGTTTAGGCTAAAACAAGAAGCTATTATTGCCTCGGTGATAGATGGTAAAGACACCGTAGCTTTGTTACCTACTGGTGGAGGCAAATCTATTTGTTTTCAAATTCCAGCCCTTGCTCAGGAGGGTATTTGTATTGTTATTTCTCCCTTGGTTGCCTTAATGACAGATCAAGTAAAAAGCTTGCAGGATAAAGGAATTAAAGCCCTTGCAATTACTGGAGGAAAATCCTTTTCAGAAGTAACTATTTTACTTGATAATGCTAGCTTCGGAAACTATAAATTCTTATACATTTCTCCAGAAAGATTGCAACAAGAGCTTGTTCAAAATACCATTAAACGTATGAATGTAAATTGCATCGCTGTTGATGAAGCGCACTGCATTTCACAATGGGGAAACGATTTTAGACCTGCTTACAAAAACATCACTATTCTAAGAAAACTCCATCCCTTGGCTCCTATTGTTGCGCTAACAGCTACAGCAACGCCAGCGGTATTAAAAGACACTATCGAGGCCTTAGAGATGGAACTTCCAGCCATATTCCAAGATTCCTTTGTGCGTTCTAATATAGCGTATAACACCCGAGAAGTAGAGGATAAATTATACCATATAGAACACCTTCTTTCTACAAACACAAAAGCAGCTATCGTTTATGTTCGCTCCAGAAGAAGTGCTGTTGAGACAAGCAGTCATTTAAATAGTTTAGGAATTAAGAGTGATTTTTTTCATGGAGGAATTCCTGCACAAGAAAAAACAAAAAAATTAGAAGCATGGAAAAAAGGTACAACACCAACCATGGTAGCGACTAATGCCTTTGGCATGGGCATTGATCATGCTACAGTAGCGCATGTTATACATATACAATTACCAGAGAGCTTAGAGAGCTACTTCCAAGAAGCAGGGCGTGCCGGGCGGGACGGTAATGCGGCAACAGCCACACTTTTATATAATGAATACGACAAACTACTTGTGAAAAAACAGTTTGTCGCTTCTCTGGCAGATGTAGCCATGCTAAAGTTAATCTACAGAAAACTAAACAACTACCTTCAAATTTCTTACGGTGAAGGGGTTTTCACTACACACGCGTTTCATTTTTCAGACTTTTGCAAAACCTATTCCATACAAACACAACAAGTATTTAATGGATTAAACACACTTGATAGACTTGGTGTTTTACAACTCTCTAAGGAATTTGGACGTACTACAAAATTAAAATTCTTAGTTCACACAAATACAGCGCTTGATTATTTTAAACATGATATGCTTGCGGCTATTATTGGTAAAACAATTTTACGTATTTATGGAGGTGTTTTTGAGACGATGACTTCTGTAAATCTAGAATTACTTCAATCTAAAACCAGTCAATCTCAACCCGTTATTATTGAAACATTAAAAAAACTAGAAGCTGCAAACATCATAGAACTATACCTTAACATTACAGACGCTGCTATCACTTTTTTAAAACCTAGAGAAGATGAAAAAACGATTAATGTTATAGCTAGAGAAGTGGTCGCACACAACGATAAAAAAAAGCTGCAAGTACAAAAGGTGTTAGATTATGTAAGCAATGAGCAAGTTTGCAGGAGCATACAACTGGTAACTTATTTTGGAGAAACGACAGCAACACGATGTGGCATTTGTTCTGTATGTACTTCAAAAAATAAAAAATATACTAAAAAAGATCTCCAAGAGATTAGCAAAGAGGTATTAGCTCAAGTAGAAACAAGTCCAAAAACATCCAGAGAAATCATGGAGCAGGTTAAGCATACTGAAAAAATTATTTTAGAAATTATTACTTTATTGTTAGGAAATAATAGTATCGGTTTAGATACCAAGAATAGGTACTACAGAAAATAACCCCCCTAATTTTAAACACAAAACCTATAGTTTATTGTTAATTTAAGATACGTGCGCTACTTTAATCTATTTCTTACGTATTCTATGGTAGTCTTTCCATGAGCTTTTGGTTTTCCATCTGTATTTAAGCTTACCATAACAATAGTGTCTATGGTTATAATTACGTCACGAGTCATGACATTTCTAACTTCACAGGCTAGAGTTATAGACGTTCCTCCAAATTTTATGGCTCCTATTCCAATTTCAATAATATCTCCTTTTACAGCAGAGCTTTTAAAATTAATCTCGCTCATATATTTAGTTACCGCTTTTGGATTTTCTAATTGAATGATAGCATACAACGCCGCTTCCTCATCAATCCATTGTAGCAATCTTCCACCAAACAAAGTTCCATTAGGGTTTAGGTCTTCTGGTTTAATCCATTTTCTAGTATGAAAATTCATGTGTTTAATTTTACCTTAAAGATACTTTATAAATAATTTTTAAAATCATAAACAGTTATAAATAAAAGGGTTCTTAAAGGGGATAACAAGATCCTAAAACCCTAAAATTTGTTTTTAAATTACTACGCACAAGTATTTACTATTAAGACCCTTGTGTAGCCTTCTGTTTTAGTTATCTAAAAAAAACAAGGAGCTTGTAACATATTTAAAGTAAGATAGACTTACTTTTACATAACGTTAATACTATATAACAAGTTAATACTACATAACAATACAATTATGAAAAAACTAAGAACTTTATTTGTGGCTATTATTTTGATGGCTGTAGCTCCTATGACAGCTCAAACTGCTGACGAAATTTTAAACAATTATTTTGAAAACACTGGTGGTATCGCTGCGTGGAACTCACTTCAAGGCGCTAAAATGGTTGGATCTGCTAATGCTCAAGGGATGGAAATCCCAATAGAGATGTATCAAATGAAAGATGGTAAGCAATTACTTAAGATCAATATTCAAGGACAAGAGATGACACAATACTCTTTTGATGGTGAAACAATGTGGACGACCAACTTCATGACGATGCTTCCTGAAAAAAGTGATGCAGAAACTACAGAGAATATGAAAAAAAATGTTGGTGATTTCCCTTCTCCATTTTTAAACTATACAGAAAAAGGATACACCGTTGAATACCTTGGTAAAGAAACCAAAGAAGGAACAGAGACTTTTAAATTAAAGTTAACACAAAAGCCAGTTATGGTAGACGGTAAAGAAGAACCAACGGTATCATTCTATTATTTTGAAACTGAGAATTATGTACCTATCATGAGTGAAACTCAAATTCCATCTGGACCTCAAAAAGGACAAATGTCAGTTTCTAATTTTAGTGACTATCAAGAAGTAGATGGATTGTATTTTCCATTCTCAATTTCTATGGCCGGTCAAGGAATCACCATGAAAGAAATTGTTTTAAATCCAGAAACAGATGCAGCAATGTTTGCTTTTCCTACTCCAGTTGAAGAAAGCGTAGAAGAAAAAAAATAGTTTCTTTGTACATCATTAAAATCCTCGCAGCATGTGAGGATTTTTTTTACCTTAAAATTCACCTATTTTTATAGTGTAATTAACTCAAACTAATTAACTCAAAACATTTATACCATGAAAAGAACACTCATTCCATTCTTATTAGCCCTCATTTTTTCATTTACTGGAAATGCTCAAGAAGAAATCTCACTCAAAGGAAAACAGTTGTTTGGTGACATGCGTGCCCGCCAAATTGGCCCTGCGCTTATGAGTGGTCGTATCAATGACCTAGAGAGCCACCCAACAAACCCACGCATTATCTACGCAGGAACTGCAGGTGGTGGGGTTTGGAAATCTAATGATGGTGGAGCAACCTTCGCCCCAATTTTTGATGAGCATGTTCAATCTATTGGTGTCGTAACACTAGACCCAACAAATCCAGATCAAAACATCTGGGTAGGTACCGGAGAGACCTGGACACGTAATTCTGTTTCGATAGGAGACGGTTTGTTTAAATCTATAGATGGAGGTGCTAATTTTGAAGAGGTACCTGGTTTTGAAAATAGTGAACGCATCACTTCTGTAGTTATTAATCCGAAAAATAATCAAGAAATTTATGTAGGTGTTTTAGGAGCACTATGGGGAGACAGTACAGATAGAGGTGTTTATAAAACAACAGATGGTGGCGCTACTTGGAATAACATATTATACGTAGGTCCTTCAACAGGAGCCAGTGATGTAATTATGGACCCAACAAACCCAACGATACTATATGCATCAATGTGGCAGTTTAGACGTTCTGGATGGGGTTTTAACTCTGGAGGAATAAATAGTGCCCTATACAAGTCTACAAATGGTGGAACTTCTTGGGATAAAATACACACGGGTTTCCCTACTGGAAAATTAGGTAGGATAGCTATTGCCGTTGCCCCTAGTGATGCCAGTATTTTATATGCTGTTCTTGAAACAGAAGATAAAAGCAAGAACGGATTGTGGAAATCTTTAAACGCAGGAAAATCTTGGGAGCATTTAAACAATGATTTTGGTTTGGTAGTAAGACCCTTCTATTTTTCTAGAATTGTAATAGACCCTAAAAACCCAGATATTGTTTTAAAGGGAGGATTAAACGGTTCTATTAGTCGTGATGGGGGTGCAACATTTAAAAACTTAGGAAACATGCACAGTGATATTCATGACTTAGCATTTCATATAAATGATAGTGACGTGATCTTCTCTGGAACAGATGGAGGGGTATATCGTTCTTGGAATGGAGGTACTACCTTCGAGATAGTAGAAAACTTACCCTTATCTCAGTTTTATCACATCAGTGTAGATGATGCAGTACCATACAATGTGTATGGAGGTTTGCAAGACAATGGTTCTTGGTACGGTCCTTCTTCTTCACCGGGAGGTGTAAACGCAAGAGACTGGAATAGTGTTGGATATGGTGATGGCTTTAGAGTTTTAAAACATCCTACCAAAAATATTGTGTATTCTGAAATGCAAGGTGCAGAAAATGTGTGGCGTTATGATATTGATCGTAACCGTACCAAGACCATACAACCATTGCCTAAAAAAGGGGATCCAGAATTGCGTTTTAACTGGAATGCTCCAATGGCAGTAAGTACACATCAGCCAGACAGGTTTTACATGGCTAGCCAGTTTTTGCATGTAAGTGAAAACATGGGAGATTCTTGGACCATTATTTCTCCAGACCTAACTACTAATGATAAAAAGAAGCAAGATCAGTCAAAATCTGGTGGACTTTCTGTAGACAATAGTGGCGCAGAAAACCACACGACCATCTTTACTATTGCAGAATCACCGTTAGACGAAAAAATACTTTGGATAGGAACAGATGATGGGAACGTTCAAGTAACTACAAATGGAGGGGTATCTTGGAATAACGTGACAGCTAATCTAACAGGAATTCCTGCTAATACATGGGTATATCATATAGAGGCAAGCATACATGGAAAAGGAACAGCATATGCTGTATTTGATGGCCATACTATGGGAGACATGAAGCCGTATGCAATGAAAACTACAGACTACGGTAAAACCTGGTCTAATATCATATCCAATGACATTCGAGAGAATGCTTTTGTTAGAAACATACAAGAAGATTATGTAAATGAAGATCTCTTGTTTTTAGGTACAGAAATGGGCTTGTATGTTACTATTAATGGGGGGAAAGGATGGTCTCATTTTACCAATAACATGCCACCTGTTGCAGTACATTTTATTGACATGCAGAAAAGAACCAACGATATCGTTATGGGAACCCATGGTAGAGGTGTCATCATACTTGACGATATTAGCCCATTGCGTGAGTTAAATCAGGACGTATTATCAAAAAAGGTACACTTCTTTAAAACAAGCCCTTTTACAATGGAAGAAGAAAGTGGCTTTGCAGGGTCTTTTGGAGCTGAAACTCAATTTGTAGGACCAAACAAATCTACCGCTGCTCGTATCATCTATTATTTAAAAAAGAGACACACTTTTGGTAAAATGACTATGGAACTGCAAGACATGCAAGGAAATAAAATTATTTCCCTTAATCCAGGAAAATCGAAGGGTATAAATATTGTTACCTGGGGGTTTAATACGAATAATCCAAAAATGGCAGCTGCAAAAACGCTTTCTTTTGGAGGGTTTACTTCACCACGGGTACCAGAAGGGCAATATAAAGTAGTGCTTAAAAAAGGGAAAGAAACCTATGAGCATGTTATAGAAACAAAATATGACAGCAACTCACTATCAAGCCTCGAAGAACGTAAAGAGCAAGAAGCCCTAACACAAACCATGTTTACTATGGTTGAAGACTTAGCGTATCTTGTTTATAAAATAGGCCAAATACAACAGAAAGCTACCCAGGTGATCGCTACTGAGGGCAAAGGAATCAAAGAGGCGCAAAAAATACTAACTGCTACAGAAGCACTTCGTAAAGACTTGGTTATAACATCAGGAGACAACTATGTGGCATCAGCAGAACCAGAATTGCGTGAGCGCATGGGAGCATTATATAGCAATATTGCTACTAGTTATGATCGTGTTGATGGATCTTTGAAAAGTAACTTTGAGTTAATTCATGAAGAGTATAACACCAAGAAGGCTCGCTTCCAAAAAATAATGGATACAGAGGGCAAGAAGTTTATGAAGGTCCTTGAGAAAAATAAGCTAGGACTACCATCAATTAAAACCATGGAAGAATTCTTAGCAAAAGATTAAATCTGAAATACAAAAAGATTAAAACCCTCATAACAAATATCTTATGAGGGTTTTTTTTATGTAAGTATATTAGACTTGAGTAGCTGTTTATAGCGCTGTTTATAACTTGAGCTTAGAAATTTAAAACAAAAGCTAACATCCTGTATCTTTATAAAAAGACCAATTATTATGGACACACGTGATGAACAATTAGTTGCTGCTAGACCCCAAATACCTAATGCTAGAATAACAGCGGGAATGTCTAAAGAAGAATATTTTCAAAATGCGACCTTACGCCCAATAGCAAAGCTTCAAAATGATTTATTTGTTTTGGTTTTTAAAAACTACATTACAAAACACAAAAATGTATTCTATAACTTAACAATAGAAAAGCGTTTAGCATACATAGACAACGCTATTTACAAAGACATTAAGTTTAGAAACTCCTTAAAGGGAATGTTTATTGGTCAGTTTAC
>JBLHII010000055.1:0-11147 GCA_047616265.1 Minisyncoccia bacterium | reverse complement strand
TTAATAAATTAATAAATTAGTAAAGTTGTTATGTTCAGCAAAGTAGACTAAATGTTTTAATAAAAATCTAATTTATTAACATTTTTATTAACTTAAAATTAACAAACTATATCTCAAATTATATTATCCATAAATTATAACAAAAAATAATTTTACGAAAAGGTTGTTTTTTGTGACTATTATCCTATTCTTAAAATAGTATTTTAAAAAATAATTTTATCTTGCAAGGATATATAATAGAGTCTCATGGAATTAAATAGTAAGAAAGTTACCGTACAAAAAACTGCTGCAGATCTTTGCGCTTATTTAAGTGATGTAAAAAACTTTAAGCAACTCATGCCAGACAACATTAGTAAGTTTGAGTTGATACGAGAGGATGCTTTTGTTTTTGCGCTTAAAGGAATGCCAGAAATTACACTTGAGGTAAAAGAAGTACTCCCTCCTTTTAAAATAACATTAGGAGCTATAAGTGATAAGATTCCTTTTACACTTATTGGAAATATAGAAAGTATTGATGATAACACATCAGCTATTGAATTGCAATTTCAAGGAGACTTCAATCCCATGATGGCTATGATGGTAAAAGGACCTGTAGGTAAATTCATAGAAACCCTTTCAACTAATTTAGAGACTATTTAAAAGCAATATTTTATTTCTTTTAAATGGTATGTATCTGTTTGACCCGCTTCATTTTCAAGCAAAAGCAATCCTTCTTTAGTAACCCCTCTTAGTATTGCATTAAAAGGGGATCCGCCTTTGGTTGAAAAAACAGCGACAGCATCTAACCTAAATAATTGGTGATTGTAAGCATTATATATAGCCTTATACTCTCTATTCTCTAAACGACTTAGGTGTTTCTGCAGATGCTCTAAAAGCTTACCGAATACCTCGGAGATGTCAAAAGAACTCCCAGACAATAAGCGCATAGAAGTTGCATTTGGTAACCCCGTAAATTGATTTTCATTTACATTTAAACCAATACCAATTATAGCGGTATCTAATGAGGTTCCTTTTACAGTGTTTTCAATTAAAATGCCACAACATTTTTTGCCACGTGACATAATGTCGTTAGGCCATTTTATACTTATTTCGGGTATTTTAAAAGTCTTTAACATTTCAGAAACGGCCATAGAAACAGCCATAGAAACATACCATTGTTGCGAAACCTGAACCGTGTCAAAGCGCTTAAAAACACTTAAGGTTAAGCTATTGTTGGCTTGAGATTGCCATTGTGCTTCTAACTGCCCACGCCCATTTGTTTGCCTAGTAGTAACCACCACAGTATAATCTTTTAAAAAACAAGTCTTTGCCAAGTCTTTTAAGTAGGTATTTGTCGATGGGATGGCACTAAGTTTGATTATGTTCACAGGTGACAATTTAAGATTTTATTATAGATGCAAAACACTTATAACAAACAAAAAGTAATAACTTTGCATAAACGAAACGTTTGAATGATTAAGAAAGAAAAAAACACGGATCTTCTAATTACTCATATTATTAGAGGAATTGAAGAGGTAAAAGGGCAAGATATTGAAATTCTTGATCTTAGAGAAATTGAAAATACAGTTACAGATTATTTTATTATCTGTAATGGTACATCCAACACACAAGTAAATGCTATTGTAGGTTCTGTTCAAAAAATAGTAAGCAAAGCACTTAAGGAGAAGGCTTGGCACATAGAAGGTGGCGAGAATTCTGAGTGGATTTTAATGGACTATGTTCATGTTGTTGTTCACGTTTTTCAAAAACACATTAGAGAATTTTATGACATTGAAGGCCTCTGGGGTGATGCAAAGTCAGTTAAAATTGAAACGTCTCATTAAAAAATCATAAAACCACATGTCAAACGACACAAAAGATTCTAAAGACAAGAAGAATAAAAAACCAGATCTAAAAAAACCGAAATTTAGCCCGTATTGGATATATGGGTCTATTTTTGTGATTTTTCTAGCATTACAATTTTCTGGTGGAAGTAACTTTTCTCAAACACAAAAAACAAGCCAAGCAGCATTTGAAAACTTCCTGAGGCAAGGTGATGTTCAAAAAGTAGAGATTGTAAATAAAAAAGTAGCCAGAGTATACCTTACACAAGAGGCAAGATCTCAAGAAGTTCACTCAAAAAATAATTCCAAAGGTCTTCTTGGACCTGGAGCAAACGACCCCACTTATGAATTTGAGTTTGGGGATCTTCAAAATTTTGAAAATAATTTTCAAATTATAAAAAAAGAGAATAACCTAGACACACAAATTATTTGGAATACGGAGTCTAACCTCTGGGGAGAAGTTATTGTTGGCTTATTACCCTTCATCGTTATTATCGGTATTTGGATCTTCATCATGAGACGCATGTCTGGTGGCGCTGGAGGTGGTGGCGCCGGAGGTCAAATCTTTAATATAGGAAAGTCGAAAGCAAAATTATTTGATGAAAAAATAGATGTCAAAACATCTTTTAAAGATGTAGCAGGCTTAGAAGGAGCTAAAGAAGAAGTTCAAGAAATTGTAGACTTCCTTAAATTTCCAGACAAATACACCTCATTAGGAGGTAAAATTCCTAAAGGAGCCTTACTGGTAGGACCTCCAGGAACAGGAAAGACACTATTAGCACGTGCTGTAGCCGGAGAAGCTAAAGTACCTTTCTTCTCATTATCTGGTTCAGATTTTGTTGAAATGTTTGTTGGTGTTGGAGCTTCTAGGGTTCGTGACTTATTTAAACAAGCCAAAGAAAAATCACCCTCTATTATTTTTATTGATGAAATTGACGCCATTGGCCGCGCCCGTGGAAAAGGTAATTTTTCTGGGTCTAACGATGAGCGCGAAAATACCTTAAACCAACTTCTTACAGAGATGGATGGTTTTGGAACTAACTCAAATGTAATTGTTATTGCTGCTACAAACCGTGCAGATGTATTAGACAAAGCATTGATGCGTGCAGGACGCTTTGATAGACAAATTTATGTAGACTTGCCGGATGTGCGAGAACGCAAAGAGATCTTTGAGGTACATTTACGTCCTTTAAAAAAGGAAGAAGGCCTAGATACAGATTTCTTATCAAAACAAACGCCAGGGTTCTCTGGAGCTGATATTGCCAATGTATGTAATGAAGCCGCGTTAATTGCAGCTAGGAACGAAAAAAAGGCAGTAGGAAAACAAGATTTCCTAGACGCAGTAGATAGAATTGTTGGAGGACTAGAGAAGAAAAACAAAATCATTACTCCTGCAGAAAAAGAAGCGATTGCTTATCATGAAGCAGGTCACGCAACTGTTAGTTGGATGCTTGAACATGCAGCGCCTTTAGTAAAAGTAACCATAGTGCCTAGAGGACAATCTTTAGGAGCAGCATGGTATCTTCCAGAAGAACGCCTTATCGTGCGACCAGAACAAATGCTTGACGAAATGTGTGCAACACTTGGAGGAAGAGCAGCAGAGAAAGTGATTTTTAATAAAATTTCTACAGGAGCACTTAGTGATCTAGAAAAGGTTACAAAACAAGCCCGCGCTATGGTTACAGTGTATGGTCTTAACGACAAAGTTGGAAACCTAACATATTACGATTCAAGCGGACAATCTGAATATAACTTCAGTAAGCCTTATAGTGAGAAAACAGCAGAGTTAATCGATAAAGAAATATCAAACCTTATCGAAACACAATACAATCGTGCGGTAGACTTACTAGAAACTCACAAAGAAAAACTTACAGAACTAGCGAATGTTTTACTAGACAAGGAAGTTATTTTCAAGGACAACCTTGAGGTTATTTTCGGAAAAAGGCCTTTCGAAAAATCCATTAGTGAAATAGCAACCAATACTAAAGAAAATAAAGAAGCGCCACTAGAACCAGACGAAACAGAAGTAGCTCCTACCTAAAACAAGAATTGAATCTTTACTTAATTGTAAAGATTTGTCTTGTAGGTTTTCTAAGACTAGATTTTTATTATCTTTGGTATGAACTGAATTCAAACCCTTCTAAAACCTGCATATGAGTCTCTTTAAAAGACTTTTAAAAGGAAATCTCAATCTAAAAAAAACACCTAAAGGAAAAGGGGAGGAGGATACCTGCGGTAAATATTATCCAGGAGATAGCCTAGCTATTGACGAAAGATTCACCAATAACTTTAGAGAAAATGGAGGTAAATTTCTATACTGTACAGATGCTCAAGAAATTAACGAGGCTTTTGACAATATTCTAATAGAGAATGATTGGTATGAAAAAGAAGTCTTCTGCATCAATGAAGACCTCGCTAAAAAATTTGATGGATACAATCTACACTTCTCAAAAAGCACGACAGCTACTTTTTTCTTAACAACCTGCGAATCTTTAATATCAAAAAACGGTTCTATTTTACTCTCTTCAAACCAAATTAAAGAGAAAAAATTGGACGAGTTACCCACCAACATTGTCATTTTTGCAACTACGAGTCAATTTGTGGAAAATATTAGTGAGGGGTTACGCATTATCAAAAATAGTGGAGGGAAATTTATTCCTAGCAACATTACTGCAATTCAAGATTTTGAAACCGAAAAAGAAAAGGATTTTATGAGTTATGGAAGTAGTACAAAAAACCTATATTTGCTGCTTCTAGAAGACCTTTAGAAGACTTAAAGTATGAGAGAAATTATTGTACGAACTATATCAGGGATTTTATACGTCCTAGTAGTTATCTTTCCCATGTATACTAACTCTCGTGAATTATTTATGGGGCTGTTTCTTATTTTAGGACTTCAAACCATTAAAGAATTCAAAAAACTCATTGATTTAAAGTCTTTCACCCCTTATCTACTCCTTCCAATATTGCTGCTGCCAATAAGCTATTATAGCCCTGGAGCTATTGTTTTATACACATACTTAGGCTGCTCTTTATTAATCTGCATACTACTGGCCAAAGATTTACTTTCAACAGCAAGTAACACCTTATTTAAAGAACAAAAATACATTCCTATTATATTTTACATCAGTAGTGGTTTTGTATTTCTAACACTTATTCCTTTCTCTAATGGCGCCTTTATGCCTGAGATCATTGTTGGTGTTTTTGTATTAATTTGGTGCAATGACACCTTTGCATATATAATTGGAAAATCATTTGGGAGAAATAAATTATTAGAACGTATTTCCCCAAAAAAAACATTTGAAGGTTTTTTTGGAGGACTTACAGGAGCTATTATTGCAGGATGTATTATATTTAAACTAACAAACATATACGACCTCACTATTTGGTTAACCCTTGCTCTTATCATTTCGTTAATTGGTACTATTGGAGATTTAATACAATCTAAATACAAACGCCAAGCAGGCGTAAAAGATAGCGGAAATTTAATGCCAGGTCATGGCGGATTATATGACAGACTGGATAGTGTTATTTATACGAGCCCATTTATTTATGCATTTTTAGAAATCGTAACCCATGTTTCATAAAGAAGGACACAAGATTATTTTAATTACCCTATCAATTGTAGTAGCTATAAGTTTAGCTTCAGATTATCTCATACCCAACATCTATCTACGAAGTGCTATCATGATACTAGCCACTGTAATGCTAGTACTTATATTGCAATTTTTTAGAAACCCTAAAAGAGTGTTTAATCTTAATGAAGATCACGTGGTATCTCCTGTAGATGGAAAAGTGGTTGTTATTGAAGAAGTTTTTGAAAAAGAATTTTTCAATGAAAAAAGACTACAAGTTTCTGTATTTATGTCACCTATAAATGTTCATGTAACACGGTACCCTGTTGCTGGAGATGTGGTGTTTAGCAAATACCACCCTGGGAAATTTTTAGTAGCTTGGCATCCAAAATCTAGTGAAGAGAATGAACGCACTACGGTTGTAGTGAACTCTAAAAAATTTGGTAATGTACTTCACCGTCAAATTGCTGGGGCATTAGCAAGACGTATTGTAAACTATGCAAAAGAAGGACAGCAAGTAACACAAGGGAGTGATAGTGGATTTATTAAATTTGGATCTCGCGTAGATTTATTTTTACCATTAGATACAAAACTTGAAGTGAATCTTAATGATGTTGTAAAAGGAGGCACTTCTGTAATAGCGTCAATATAACCGAATCAAACCTAATTAATGACAACGCAGGAAATAGACATCGCATTTAGAAAAGCTGTTGAAAGTGTAAACTTACACGAGGAGCCTTTTCCTGCAGACACACTACTGAAGCTATATGCATACTATAAACGTGCTACAAACTCTTGGCACAACCCTACCAACAGTAAGAAAAAATTAATTTCTGCTTTTAAAACAAATGCACTCTTTCAGGCACAACACCTTACAGAAGATCAAGCCAAGCTAGAATACATAGAGACCGCAACCCATTATTTTTTATACAGAAAGTAAGCGCTAAAACAACGTAGAAAACCACTTATAACGCTATACTCCTTTGGAATATGTAGTCATGAAGGTTTTATTTGTTTGGCTCTAGCTAGATTTTTTTTCTTTAACTACTTAGGCTCTTAAGAGAAGCCTCTATAGTTTCAATCTTAGCGTGTGCGTCAGCTTCTTTTTTGCGTTCGTTAGCAACTACTTGCTGTGGTGCACCACTTACAAATTTTTGATTTTTCAACTTTCCTTGTACGCTTCTTAAAAAGCCTTGAGTGTACTTCAACTCTTCCTTTAGTTTTGCTATTTCTTCTTCAACATCAATAGCACCTTCTATTGGAATAAAATATTCGTTTGACTTAACTCTAAAGGTCAACGCTCCATCTACAGCGTCAGAAACCGGTGTCATTTCACTGATGTTTCCAAGCTTCATGATTACAACATCAAATTGATCATTCCTTTTTTCTGAATCTAGTACAGAAAGTGAAACAGCCTCTTTAAAAGCAATATTTTTTTCTTTTCGAATGGTTCGAATACCGGAGACAACCTCAGCAGCAAAATCGAAATCACGTAACAACTCCATATTAACAGGTGTTATTTTTGGCCAGTGATTTACAATCAATGCCTCTTCTGGTCTTCTATTTGCAATAGTATGCCATAGCTCCTCTGTTAAAAAAGGCATAAACGGGTGCAGTATCCTTAAGTTATCTTCAAAGATAGAAATCACGGCATCATAGGTTTTCTTGTCTATTGGCGATTGATACGCTGGTTTTAAAATCTCCAACAACCAACCGCAAAAATCATCCCAAACCAATTTATAAGTAGCCATTAAGGCATCACTAATTCTATACTTACTAAAATGGTCTTCAATCTCAATCAAAGTTTGTTGCAGACGAGATTGATACCAATCAATGGCTATTTTTGAGGACTCTGGCTGAACTATCGTGGCATCTACTTCCCAAGAGTTGGTAAGCTTAAATGCATTCCAAATTTTATTTGAGAATCCTTTTCCTTGTTGGCAAAGACCTTCATCAAACATTAAATCATTTCCTGCGGGTGCACTTAACAATAAGCCCACACGCACACCATCTGCACTATAGGTTTCAATAAGTTTTAAAGCATCTGGAGAGTTCCCTAATGATTTACTCATTTTACGACGTTGCTTATCGCGTACCAACCCTGTTAAATAAACGTTTTTAAAAGGTTTTTTACCTGTATACTCAAAACCAGCAACAATCATTCGCGCTACCCAGAAAAATAAAATATCTGGACCCGTTACTAAATCGTTGGTTGGGTAGTAATACTTAAATTCTTCATTGTCTGGATTGTTTAATCCATCAAAGACACTCATAGGCCATAACCAAGAAGAAAACCAGGTATCTAAAGCATCAACATCTTGACGCAAATCTTTTGTTTGCAGCGAAGTAATTCCTGTTTTTTCTTTTGCTAACACCAAGGCGTCTACTACCGTTTCGGCTACCACAAAATCTTCTTTTCCATCTCCATAGAAATAGGCTGGAATTTGTTGCCCCCACCATAGTTGGCGTGATATATTCCAGTCACGAATGTTAGTCATCCAGTGACGGTATGTGTTTTCAAACTTTTTTGGATGCAAGACGACATCATCATCTTCAAGTACTGCTTTTATAGCGGGCTTTACAAGGTCTTTCATTTTCAAAAACCATTGGTCACTCAAACGAGGTTCAATGATAGCTTTGGTGCGTTCACTTGTACCTACTTTATTGAGATGTTGCTCTGTTTTTATTAAAGCACCCATTTGTTTTAGTTCTGCAGAAACCTCTTTACGCACCACAAAACGATCTTTCCCTTGGTAGTGTAGCCCAAAACTGTTGAGTGTTGCATCTTCATTAAAGATGTCTACTACCTCCAATTGATGCGTGTCTCCTAATATTTTATCATTTTCATCATGTGCAGGTGTAACTTTTAAACACCCTGTTCCAAAGGCAATATCTACATATGCATCTTCTATAATAGGAATTACTCTATTGCAAATAGGAACAATTGCTTTTTTACCTTTTAAATGCGCGAAACGCTCATCTTCTGGGTTAATACAAATAGCAGTATCTCCAAATATAGTCTCTGGCCGTGTGGTAGCGATCGTTAACGTTTCATCACTCCCCTCTATTTTATAGGAAATATAAAACAAATCTCCTTGTTTTTCTACATAATTAACCTCCTCATCACTCAAGGTGGTTTTCGCTTCTGGATCCCAGTTTACCATGCGGTATCCGCGATATATTAAGCCTTTGTTATAAAGATCCACAAAACTCTTTATGACCTGATTTGACATGGCAGGGTCTAAGGTGAATTTTGTTCGCTCCCAATCACAAGACGCGCCAAGTTTTTTAAGTTGATCTAAGATAACACCACCATATTCTTCAGTCCAATCCCAAGCGTATTTTAAAAATTCCTCCCGAGTAAGGTCTGCTTTTTCAATACCTTGTTCTTTAAGCCTTGCAACAACCTTTGCTTCAGTAGCAATACTGGCATGATCAGTACCTGGAACCCAACAAGCGTTAAAGCCTTTTAAGCGCGCACGGCGTATCAAAACATCCTGTATGGTATTGTTAAGCATATGCCCCATATGCAGTATCCCTGTAACGTTTGGAGGTGGTATTACAATAGTATAAGGTTCCCGACCATCTACTTCACTATGAAAATAGTTGTGCTCCATCCAATACTGGTACCATTTATCTTCTACATTTTGTGCATTATAGGCTCCAGCTTGGATCATTTTGGTTTCATTTTTGAAATAAGAATGTAAAAGTAGGGATATCTAAAGTATTATGAAATGTTTAATGTCTATAAGTTAACTTGTGTACCACACTAAAGTTCCTTAATTTAGCTATTCCTTAAATTTAAATAGTATGAAAAAATTAATAGTAGTTGCATTGGTTAGTCTTATTGGATATAGCGCAAATGCTCAAGCAAAAATAAGTTTTAAAAGTGAAACGGTTGATTACGGTAAAATTGTAAAGGGAAGCGATGGGATTCGTGTATTCGAATTTACCAATGTTGGCGACACAGCACTAATTGTTACCGATGTAAAATCCAGTTGTGGTTGTACTGTGCCAAAAAAACCTGAAGGACCTGTAGCGCCTGGTGAAACAGGAACAATTGAAGTTAAATATGACACAAATAGAGTTGGACCTATTAGAAAAACTGTAACGGTGTATTCTAATGCAGACGAACCTATTAAAGCACTCAAAATCAAAGGTGAAGTTTTAAAGTCTGGTAGCAGTATCTTAGAGAAAACAAAAGAGTAATACCTACTCCAAAATATCAAAAACCCGATTTACACATGTAAATCGGGTTTTTTTATAGTCATTTTACAGTGCCCCTTTCACCTCAAATTAGAGGCACACCTTAGGCGGCAATAGCTAAAAATGAAACCCGAACAAACATAAAAAAAAGAAAAGGAAGGCACGGAGTATATTATTCTATTCAAGAATAAAAAAAATAGATAAACGAACTCTTCGCATAGTATATTTATAAACTATTTTTCGCAACTTTGTTATTCAAATATTACAGTTATGCCGAGAATTTCAACCAAAGGCCAGATGATGCCAGAATCACCTATTAGAAAGCTAGTTCCTTTTGCCGAAAAAGCCTACAAAGCAAATAAGAAAGTATATCATCTTAATATCGGTCAGCCAGATATTAAGAGCCCACAAGCGGCTATGGATGCCGTGGCAGCTCACTCCTTAGAAATTCTTGCCTATACAAGGTCTGAAGGTTCTGAACCCTATCGAGTAAAGATTGCTGCATATTACCAAAAAAAAAACATTCCTGTAAATCATTCAGAACTTATTGTAACAACAGGAGGTAGCGAAGCCTTATTATTTGCAATGGGAAGTATCGCAGATGCAGGTGATGAAATCATTATCCCCGAACCTTTTTATGCCAATTACAATAGTTTTGCAATAGCATCTGGCGTGAAGATTGTTCCTGTTATTTCAAAAATAGAGGATAATTTTGCGTTGCCTAATATTTCAGAATTTGAAAAACTAATTACCCCGAAAACCAAAGCAATTCTCATTTGTAATCCAGGAAACCCAACAGGTTACTTATACTCTAAAGAAGAAATTCAAACACTAGCCGCAATTGTAAAAAAACATGATTTATTTTTAGTGGCAGATGAAGTATATAGAGAGTTTACGTATGACAACCTAAAGCACTATTCTATTCTTGAAGAGCCCGGTATGGAACCATATGGTATTATCATAGATTCTGTTTCTAAACGATACAGTATGTGTGGCGCTCGCATTGGATGTTTGGTGAGCAAAAATAAAAACGTCATGAGCACAGCCCTAAAATTTGCTCAGGCGCGATTAAGCCCACCAACGTTTGCACAAATAGCCAGTGAAGCAGCACTAGATACACCGCAATCTTATTTTGATGAAGTAATTGATGAATACAAGGAACGTAGGGATGTTTTAATTAAAAAACTTGAAGAAATTCCTGGAGTACAAGTAGGACACCCAAAAGGAGCTTTTTACTGTATTGCGCAACTTCCAATAAAAAATAGTGATGCCTTTGCTCAGTGGTTATTAGAAGAGTTTGATGTAGACGGAGAAACCATTATGGTTGCTCCAGCAGCAGGTTTTTATTCAACACCAGGCGTTGGTCTAAACCAAATACGTATAGCATACGTTCTCAATAAAGAAAGCCTTGTCAAAGCGGTAAACATATTAAAACAAGCGTTAGCAATCTATACAGAATAATGCATATTCAAGAACAAATATCCTTGAAGTCTTACAATACATTTGGTATTGAAAGTTTGGCGCGCTATTTTGTGTCGGTAAA
>JBLHII010000054.1:0-11516 GCA_047616265.1 Minisyncoccia bacterium | reverse complement strand
TGCACTCTTTTTTTCCAAACCGATACCAGTACGTACAGCAATAACACTAACGGTATGGCCAGTAGTATATAAAAATAAATAGGTTCTTCTAGTTGGTACATAATTTAAATAAAACTTCTAAAAAGGGTGTAACGCAAGACTAATTCAAACAAATATAAGCACAAGGCCAAAAGCACCCAAGGGCGATATAATTCTGTATAATTAGTATATTTAAACTCTTCTATGTCTGTTTTTTCTAGTTCATTAATTTGGGTGTAAATTTCTTCTAGTTTTGTATTACTCGTAGCTCTAAAATACATACCCCCTGTTGTTTTTGCAATTTCTTTTAAAAGAGCTTCATCAATTTCTACTTGTTGCATCCCGTATTGAAAACTTCCATCTGGCCTAATTCCAATAGGGCTTTGTGCCATTCCATTCGTTCCTAAACCAATCGTATAGACTTTAATTTCAAATTCTTTGGCCAGCTCACTTGCTATTTTTGGATCTATAAAGCCCGTATTATTTACTCCATCGGTTAGCAGTATAATTACCTTGCTTTTAGCACGACTCTCTTTCAATCTATTTACTGCAGTTGCTAATCCAGAGCCAATAGCAGTCCCGCCCTCAATTATGGTGTTGTATTCGATGCTTTTTAAAGACGCTAGCACAATGTTTTTATCACTAGTTAACGGTGTTTTAGTATAGCTTTCTCCAGCATATTCTACCAACCCTATACGGTCGGTAATGCGGTCTCTAATAAAGCCTGCCGCTACGCTTTTTAATGCTTTTAATCTATTGGGTTTTAAATCTCGTGCCAGCATACTTGCCGAAACATCAATTGCAATTACAATATCTATTCCTTTATTACTAACTGTTCGGGTAGTTTCATCAATAGTTCTAGGTCTTGCCATAGCAACAATAACGGCAGCCAATGTGAGCAAGCGTAAAACAAATAATAATGGACGCAATTTCGCCACCCAATTCTTGGACGTTTTAAACCCTTTGATACTCGATATTTTAAGCGCAGCTGTTTGTTTGTTTCGCTTCACAAAATACCACAGTGCAACAACTGGAAGTAGCAACAACAACCAGAATAACTGAGGGTTTACAAATTCAAAATTATTGAGCATTTTGTGGTTGTTTTTTGTTTTGATCTTCTTTTGAAATTGGCACCTCAATAGAGTTGATAATTCGTTCTTTTATTTGATTGGCATAGGCCACATCTCTCTCAAATACAACGGTGACCATTTGAATTGCAGAGCCTTGTTCAAACAATAGCATTTCATAGGTCATTTTTTCATCTGAAATTTTACCGTTGGGTAATTTTAAATTAAAGTCACCAAACGCTTTTACTCCTTTCAACCCTTCTTCTGAAGAAAAAGACTCGCGTTTTACCACTAAATTTAATGCGCCTGAGTCTTCTAAAATCTCTAGAGCCTGCTCTATAGCAGCATCTAGATTAATACCCTGATCTTCTTTATTTTCCTGGTCATTTACTTTTGTAACTGAAAGTGATACATATAAAGACTCTCCAATGGTGCCGTACCTAAAAACGCTCGCAGAAGAGGCTGCCCTTAAAGTGTCTAAGGCAGTAACTCCTTCTTGCCTAGTTAGTATTTCTGGCGTTTCAATAATAAGCCCTGGAGCACCGTATTCGCTTTTGTACCAGCGGCTCTCTAAAGCATCTTTCAAGGAGTTTCCAAAAATAGTGTCTTTTAAAGTGCCAAATCCATAAAGACTTGAAAAGACAGCGGCAGCAATAAATAACAAAAGCATACTACTTGACCCAACCACCACTATTTTCTTGCGAAGCTTCTTTTTTTGTAATGTCTTCTGATACAACACATCTTGCAGTAAGTCCTCTTCTGTAGGTTCTGGAATAGCTTCATGGGTGTTGTTAATAATTTCTTCAACCGTTGTTCTATCTGCTTCTGCTTGCCCAGAGCCTTGTTGCATTTTGGCAAATTTCACCAAATCTGCTCGTTTTAAAATAGTGTTTAGATTTTTTATGTCTCTTATTTCAAAATCAAAATTTCCTGCTTTTTTTAATGTATTCAATCGCCCTATCAACTCATCTGTTGTGCTTTCTAAAGCAGTATCATCTACTTCTCTATCAAGGTATCTTTTTACAATTTCAGTTAATAAAGAATAGTATTCTTTAGATTTATTTTGAAGGAGGTAGTGTGTGCTGTCTAATTCTTTTAATGCTACAATAGCTTCCTCATAAGGAGGTAATTGTTTTTCTGCTTCGGCTTTTTCCTTCTTGCGTCTTAGAAAATACCATACTGCTGCTGCAACAACTGCCAATAACAGCATCCAATAAAAGGTGTTGGGTACTTGAAATGACGGTTTTTCTACTAGAACTACCGGCTTAATATCAAACATTTTTTGCTTGGTGGTATCGACCGCTACACCCCGAACCTCAACCTGTATAGAATCAGAAAGAAAAAACGTGTTGTTGAAAATAATTTTTTGTCTTGGTATGGTATACCTCCCAGAATCAAACTGTGTGAGCCCGTATTGTTTTCTGTACTTTATTTTTGAACGAGTGTAGGTAGTGTCTGTGGCATACCGCTCTATTACTTCCAGTGGCAGAAAACTTTGTTGGTCAGGAAACACGACCAAATCTATAGAGTCTGCCTCTATTTCAAATTGTATGCGAAGCTCTTCTCCAATTTTAATAGCCGTTGTGTCAACCTGAGTTGTTACTTGCGCTGTTGCAGAAAAACAAAGCAAAAACACCAATAGCCCTATTGCTCTGTTGCATTGATGCTTTAATAGCTGTATGTGATGTGTCGTCTTCAATAGTTCTTTATTCTGTTGTCTATAGGCGCCTATTATTGCTACTATCTTCTTTTAAAATACCCTAATAATTTCTTTACATAACTTTCATCAACCCTACATGCAATGGTTCCAGCACCGCTTTTAGAAAATGCGTCTTGATAGTAAGCCACACCGTCTTTATGATAGCTTTCGTAGTGCTTACGAACCGCTTTAGATCCAGTATGAACCAACATAGATTCTCCTGTTTCTTCATCTTCCATTTGAACCATTCCTAGGTTGGGCAGGGTCTCTTCTCTTCTGTCATAAACTCGTATGCCCGTTACGTCATGCTTTCTAGCAACAATCTTAAGGGTGTCTTTATAGTCTTCAGTCATAAAATCTGAAAGCACAAATACAATGGCTTTCTTCTTCATGACATTGGTGAGGTATTTAAGTGCTTGACTTAAATCTGTCTTTTTACTCACCGGTTTAAACTCTAATAATTCTCTTATAATTCTTAGAATATGAGATTTCCCCTTTTTTGGAGGCACAAACAATTCTATTTGATCTGTAAATAAAATAATCCCAACTTTATCATTGTTCTGCATCGCAGAAAAGGCAAGCGTAGCGACAATTTCAGTAATGATTTCGTTTTTAAACTGGCTGTCTGTTCCAAAGAACTCAGATCCACTAATATCTGCCATAAGCATTAAAGTAAGCTCTCGCTCTTCTTCAAAAACTTTTATATGCGGCTCGTTGTAACGTGCTGTTACATTCCAGTCTATGTTTCTTACATCATCCCCATACTGGTATTGGCGTACTTCACTAAAAGTCATCCCGCGACCCTTAAAGGCACTGTGGTACTCTCCACCAAATACGTGGTCGCTTAAACGACGTGTTTTGATTTCAATTTTCCGGACTTTTTTTAAGAGTTCTTTAGTATCCATTGTATTAGTGACAGTAGGTAGTTGCGATATGCAATGTCTTTAAAATTAAAAAGAATAAGGGGTCTTATTTTTACTGGTTTCAGTCATAAACAAGGCACTGTGCTAGGGCACTTCGATTACATTAACAATCTTGTTAATAATATCTTCCGTTGTCACATTTTCTGCTTCTGCCTCATAAGTAATACCAATTCTATGACGAAGCACATCATGTACAACCGCACGAACGTCTTCTGGCACGACATAGCCTCTTCGCTTAATAAATGCATAACACTTTGCAGCAACAGCAAGATTAATACTACCCCGGGGAGAAGCTCCATTACTTATAAGTGGTGCTAACTCTGAAAGTCTATAGTTTTCTGGAGTACGCGTTGCAAAAATGATATCCAGAATGTATTTTTCTATTTTTTCATCCATATATACTTCCCGAACCGCACTTTGTGCGCGTAAAATTTGTTCAACAGTAACCACGGGGTTGATTTGCTCAAACCCTCCTTTTAGATTTTGACGAACAATTAATTGCTCATCTTCTAAGGTTGGGTACTTTATAACCGTTTTTAACATAAACCTATCTATTTGAGCTTCTGGTAAAGGATAGGTTCCTTCTTGCTCAATAGGGTTTTGGGTTGCCATTACTAGAAATGGTTTGTCTAAAACGAATGTGGTGTCGCCAATGGTAACCTGCTTTTCTTGCATGGCCTCTAATAGTGCAGACTGCACTTTAGCGGGGGCTCTGTTAATCTCATCTGCCAATACAAAATTAGCAAAAATAGGACCCTTTTTTATGCTAAAGTCATTGTCCTTCATGTTGTATATCAAAGTACCTACTACATCTGCTGGTAGTAAATCTGGGGTGAATTGTACACGGCTAAAACTACCGTGGACTGCTTTAGACAGGGTGTTAATCGCTAGTGTTTTTGCTAATCCAGGCACCCCTTCCAGTAGGATGTGTCCTTGACCAAGTAAGCCAATAAGCAATCGTTCAATCATGTGTTTTTGACCCACAATTACTTTATTCATTTCCATAGTGAGAATGTCTACAAAAGCACTTTCTTTCTCAATTTTCTCGTTCAATGCGCCAATATCTGTAGGCGTAGCTATTTCTTCCATAGTCCTATTTTATCATCTAAATTATGTTAATCTCTACCTAGTAATAATCCCTAACCTTGCTAGGAAATCATTCGTTCGTATTGCTCGTGAATACTAAAGACGAAATTTCAGCAAGCACGTTGCGTAAAATATCATTTTTTTTCTAGGGGCTAAATGTAAGGGAACTAATGCTTGAAGTCAAGTTTCTTAATAAAATTTTAAGACTGTTTTTATAACTTTTAGCTTGTACATTTGTAACTAATAATTTCTGAAATGATCTAGCATTCACGTTTGTTGAGTTTTTAAACCTTTTCCGTGCGTTTCTTATTTCAGTCCAGCTGTCTCTTATGAAAAAAACTGCTCTTATTACAGGTGCCACCTCAGGAATTGGACGTGCTACTGCTACTCTTTTTGCAAAACACAACATCAACCTTGTCTTGTGCGGAAGACGCCAAGAACGATTAGACGCTATTACAGAAGAACTATCAAAATATACAGAAGTGCATACTCTTACCTTTGATGTGCGTGACAAGGACATTGTTAAAACACTGCTCACAAATCTACCCAAAGACTTTGACACCATTGATATTTTAATTAACAGTGCTGGTAATGCGCATGGTCTAGACGCTATTCAAAACGGGGCTATTGAAGATTGGGATGCCATGCTTGATATTAATGTAAAAGGATTGCTATATGTAAGTCAGGCCATTATTCCGCAAATGATTGCAAATAGATCAGGCCATATTATTAATATTGGATCAACTGCAGGAAAAGAGGTATACCCAAATGGCAATGTATATTGTGCAAGCAAACATGCCGTAGATGCTATAAATCAGGGCATGCGTCTAGATCTAAATGGAAAAGGCATTAAAGTAGGTTCTATTAATCCTGGTTTGGTAGAGACAGAATTTAGCGAAGTACGATTCAAAGGAGACACAGATCGTGCACATAAAGTATATCAAAATTTTACGCCACTACAACCAGAAGACATTGCAGAGGTAATCTATTTCGCAATTAGCAGACCGCCACACGTAAATATTGCAGACCTAACGGTAATGTGTTTGGATCAAGCTTCTTCTACGATTGTAAATAAGGGGTAGTTACTCCACAATGATCTCATCAATAAAAGTCCACGCTTTATTTCCTGCACCCTGTAAGCCATCTGGGATAATGCCATAGCTAGGAATGGAAATCTTAATAAAAGAAGTAGTTAAAGCTACCCCAAGGTTCACATCCAAAATTGTTTGATCGGTAATTGGGAGTTCAACTTTTGGTAGTACCCCATAATCGGTTTCTATTTCAATTTCTTTAGGGGCATACAACCACTGCCCATTGGCATTATAAAAGCGTGTGCTGATTTTTGAAACTTTTGTGGGTACTGGAAACGTAATCGTAATCTCTAAATCATCCCCCCAAAAGCCTAACCATTCTTTATCACCAAAACGGGTATTGCTGCCCGAGACACCATTTATTAATGCCTCAACACCACCTGCTCCATAGGCTGGGTGTGGTGCAACATTAACACTCACTTTAGCCTTGATAGCGTTGTGATATTTAATCGTATTTGAAAAACTTCGCCCTACCGACTCTCCATTATTATAAACTTGCCCCTTTATATTAGCATCTCTAGAAATAATAAATGGGGAGAGGTAGGTTTGTTCCACGCCATCATTAATGCTGTATTTTATTTGTTTTTCTGCCGTAGGAGTCATTAGCTCGTAAAATACTTCGCCTTCTTTTTTTACAACCCTACCTTCTAAATCAAAAAGATGATTGGCGTAGTTTATCTCTTTAGCATCAAGCCTTTCTAGATAGGGTTCTAGTCTTGATAAGAAATCACTGTACTCTTTATCTAAATTTGTGGTGGGCCCTTTCCAAACTACTTCACTCATAGCCAACATTCTTGGAAACGCCATGTACTCTACTTGACCTGGGGTTGCCATATACTCTGTCCATATATTTCCTTGAGCTCCTAATACATGTTTGGAAGCACCTGTGCCCTGTAAATCTTTAGGTATTGGATTAAAAGCATAGACTTTTTTTAAGGGCAAATACCCTCCAATAGCAGTAGGTTCCTCTTCATAGGTGGCTTGATAATAATCGAAATACGCATGCGATGTAGGGGTTAATATAACATCATGCCCTTGGTTTGCTGCTGCTACTGCACCCTCGGTTCCACGCCAAAACATTACGGTAGCATTGGGCGCTAAGCCTCCTTCTAAAATTTCATCCCAACCAATAATTTTTTTCCCTTTGCTGTTGATGTGCATCTCTATTTCTTTGATGAAATAACTTTGCAGGCCGTGTTCATCTTCCAATCCTTTTTCTTTGATTAATGCTTGACAATGCGCACACTTTTTCCAAGCGGTTTTTGGCGCTTCGTCACCACCAATGTGGATATACTCACCAGGAAATAATTCCATCACCTCATCCAACACATTTTTAAGAAAGGTGAAGGTCTCTGGCTTTGGGCAGTAGATATCTTTAAACACGCCCCATTTGGTTGCTACGGGAACATTTTCTCCAGTGCAACCCAATTCTGGGTAGGCATGAATGGCTGCCTGTGCATGGCCAGGCAACTCTATCTCTGGAATAACAGTTACGTGATGCTCTTTGGCAAAAGCAACAATTTCTTTAACGTCTTCTTGCGTATAAAACCCCCCATAGCGTTTTGCGTCAAACTCTTGTGGAGATTTGTTATAATGACCTATTAATGTTTCTTCTCTATAGGCTCCTTTACTGGTGAGATCTGGATATTGTTTTATTTCAATACGCCACCCTTGATCGTCTGTTAAGTGCCAGTGAAAGGTGTTCATTTTTAGAGAAGCCAAATACGTAATGTACTTTTTGACAAACTCCTTCGAGAAAAAATGACGAGAAACGTCAAGATGCATCCCGCGATATGGAAATGCTGGAGCATCTTTAATTGTATGAACAGGTATTTTAATAATGCCAAGCCATTTGTTAGACTGCTCTTCTAGTGCTGGCGGCAATAATTGTATCAATGACTGTACTGCATAAAAAGCACCCCGTGAGCTTTTGGCTTTAATAAAAATTTTAGTGGCTAAAACTCCTAAAACATAGCCCTCTTCTTTGATGGTATTGTCTATTTCAAAAATGATATTTGGAATATCTAAAGTACTCCCTTTTAAGTATTCAACAGTAGCTATACGCTCCAAATACGAACCTAAAAGATGGGTTTCATTGTCAAAAATAGCTGGAGCTTGAATGCGTATTTTTTGTGGTATTTCAAAATAGCCATTCCCTGTTGTTATTTGCTGTGGTGCTGGAATAATAGCAATCTCATCAACAATCCAAGTGGGTTCTATATTTTGGCAACCTAATAAGGTGAATAAGATGCTTATTAATAAGATGTTTTTCATGGTGTTGGATTGATTCTATGATGTACCCCGTTTAATGTTTTATATAAAACTCGGTTTGGCAATTCTTCATTGGCGTCTGTGCTTACTTCTTTAGTTTCTCCTGGTAAAAGGTCAAAAAAGTTATCACTAAAATGTGCTGCGTTATCTGTGTACAGATAGACATTTTTTTGTAACGTCTTTGATGTAATAGTGTATATGGTTCCTTTTTCTGATTGCGTTTGAGAAATATCAAGTTGCTCTTTTGGAAGGTGTAAATTTTTTGGGTTTGTAAAATAGTGAAGGCTCCTTTTCGTTCCAAAGGTTACTTTTAGCACCATATCAGAAGAACTTGACTTTGGGGTTGACTCTGGCATAGTATAGTTGAAGACCAGCTCATTGTTAAGTGTTGTTGTAGTTATGGCAATCTCTTTTCTGTCTAAAAGATGTCCCTGAAAATCAAGTAAAGTAACTTTTAGAGTGTCAGAAACGGTTTCAAACGTGTCATTTACAATTGATATTTCAACGACCGAATCTTTGCTTTTTGTTATAATAATGACATCTTCAAAAGCTTCCTTTACCTTATAATGCAATGCTTTCCAGTTTGCTAGACCATCAATACTAGACCAAGAGACTACAGGCCAACAATCATTTAGTTGCCAGTATAGGGTCCCCATATTATAAGGTTTTGCCAACCGATGTGCTTTAATACCTTTTGTAATACCGTAGGCTTGTAATAATTGACTCATATACACATAGTCTTCATCATTACTGGGTATAAGAAAGTCGCGTTCCATGTATTCTTTAATGAGCGTAAAACCTCTAGCATGTTTTTGATGGCTTTTAAAACTTGGGTGGTGTAAATCTATGCTGTCTTCTGCAGTGAAATATTTAATGGCCTCATAACTAGGGAAGGATTGAAAACCAAACTCACTCATAAACCTAGGCACCGCCTGTTCAAAATGTTCAAACGGGTAGCCGTCATGCCAAACCCCCCAATCATGTGCATCTCCCTCAAATTGGTATCGTGCGTCACCGCGACCAAACTTTGGAGAACTCTCCCAATATGAAATACCCGAATGCAAACTATCTATTACCTTAGGTAAAATATCATTAAAAACCGCTTGGTAACTGTTCCATATTTCTTCTTTTTGAGCTTCTGTTTTATCTGTTTGCCAGCCCCAACGATGCCAGCCTTCACTATTTTCATTATTGCCACACCAAAGTGCAATGCTTGGGTGATTTCTTAATCGTTTTACATTAGCTATGGCCTCTTGTTTAACATTGTGTAAAAATTCTTTGTCTCCTGGATACATGGCACAAGCAAACATAAAGTCTTGCCAAACTAAAATTCCTTTTTCATCACAAAGATCATAAAACAAGTCATCCTCATACACGCCACCACCCCAAACGCGAAGCATATTCATGTTTGCTTCTTCAACATCTTCTAGCAATGTTCTTCTGTCTTGCGGTTGTACCTCAGCCAAAAATATGTTTTGCGGGATGTAATTGGCTCCTTTCATATACACGGGCTTGCCATTGAGTTTAAAATAAAACCCTTCGCCAACACTATCTTTTTCAGTGACCAGTTCTATCGTTCTAAGCCCTACCTTTTTGTTGATGGTTTGTATGACGGTATTCCCTTTTTTTAAGTTGATGGTAAAATCATATAAAAAAGGGTCCCCCAGGTTATGTGTCCACCAGAGCTTTGGATTCTTGATCGTAATAGGAAATTTATACGTGTTTTTTCCAAAAATTTCAACCGAGCTATTTATTATTTGATTCGTTGCGTTGTTTATGATTTCAACAGTATTTTTGTCATAATCAAACGTTTCAAATTCAATTTCCGCAGTGAGGGTAGCTTTCTCCTCTGAAATAGTATCGATTTTAATAAAGGCTTCTGTCATTCTCACTTCGGCATAACTAAATAAAGAAACACCACGCCAAATGCCCATCGTTTTAATTTTGGGTCCCCAATCCCAACCATATTGAAATTGTGGTTTTCGTGAAAACACTCTTGGCGCCGCTGGAAGTTGATACTTTAGTATAGACGCTGCTTTAGTTTCTATAGTATCTGGACTGCTTATTCTTATTTCAAGGGTATTTTCAAGTTCTATAATTTCAGAAACGTCAAAATCATAGCTTCTAAAGGCATTATCACTTTTAAAAAGTAGAACGTCATTTAAAATAACTTGGGCATAGGTGTCTAAGCCCTCAAATGTTAAAATATGATGTTGTCTCTTTAAAATTTCAGAAGAAACGGAGAAGGTTTTTTTATAGGTCCAATCTCGCTCAGAAACCCATTGAATACTGTCTTCGTTATTTAATAAAAATGGATCTGGAATTTTTCCCAACCGGAGCAAATCTGTTTGCACAGTCCCTGGAACTTCAGCACGCTCCCAATTTTGAGCACCAGTTTCTACAAATTGCCAATCAACCCCATTGAGCGATTGCACTTTATTTGGGGATTCTTGACAGGCCCCAAGGATTATAATAAGCAGTACTAAAAGAGGAATTCTCATGCTACTAAAATAAGCATCTTATTTTCTATATAAATAATTCTTACGCTAAATCCCTAAAAAACTCAAAAAGGCAACCGTCTATCTTATCAGGTTTTTAATATAAGGCATGGGATTTGCTTTTTTGGAACTATTTTATACCTCATAAACGAGTATAGAGATTCAATAACTATGAGTAGAATTAAACCTGACCTAAAACATGTCTATATCGTAGATTATACAAAATACATGATTGCCATGCATGAGGTTAATCACGACAACTTTTAGTACCGCAAAAAAGCAATTAAATACCAGGGAGCAGAAACCGCAGGAAGAATATAGCTCCCAAAAGCTATTTAGTTAGAGTTTTTTTAGCGTTCTGAAATATTCATGACAAAAATACATGCACAAAAAACGAACAGTTTCGTATTAAAAAAAGCAGCTGCTTTTTTACATTCCTAAATTTGATGTACTTTTATGCTATAACTAAAAAAGCATCCGCATGGCAATTCAAAAACCGTTTAATTTAAACCAATGGGTTACAGACAATAGAGCGTTACTAAAGCCACCTGTGGGCAACAAGAACCTATACAAAGAAGCTGGAGATTATATTGTCATGATTGTTGGAGGGCCCAATGCCCGAAAAGATTACCATTACAATGAGACAGAAGAATTGTTCTACCAACTAGAGGGTACTATTCAAATTCATATACAAGAAGACGGTGTTAAAAAAACAATGGAACTTGGCCCTGGAGATATGTACTTGCATCCGGCTAAAGTGCCTCACTCTCCTGTGCGTGAAGATAACTCTATAGGTTTGGTGATAGAACGTAATAGAAAAAAGCTTGAAGGGAACGATGGCTTGCTATGGTTTTGTGATTCTT
>JBLHII010000053.1:0-11554 GCA_047616265.1 Minisyncoccia bacterium | reverse complement strand
AGTGACAGGCCTAACCAATGGTACAGCTTATACATTTACTGTTACCGCTACTAATGCAATTGGTACAAGTACAGCAAGTGCTATTTCAAATTCAGTAACTCCTCAACTTAGTGTAGGGGATTCTGCATATGGCGGTATCATTTTTTATGTTTTTCAGAGTGGCGAGGAGGGCTATGTTGAAGGGGAAATACACGGTTTGATTGCAGCATCTAGCGACCAGAGTAGTGCAGCTTCATGGGGGTGTAATAATAATGGTATTGTTGGTGCTGATGGAACTGCAATTGGTACTGGTGAACAAAACACCATAGACATGCAAGCGGCTGGCTGCGCAACACAGGCTAATACGGCAGCATATCTTTGCATAAACTTGAACACTGGAGGTTACGGTGATTGGTTTTTACCATCTAAGGATGAGCTCGCAATAATGTTGTCAAATATTTTAAGTGAGGGTAATTTTACCTATTGGTACTATGTGACTTCTTCCGAGATTGGTGACAAAGTGTGGTGTATTGATAAATATGGTGATCAATACAATTATTTTCCTAAAACTTATAGTAATTTCAGAGTCCGTGCTGTTCGGGTTTTTTAGTTATTTATCAATTTAGCGACTGAAACCCTTACTATTTAGTAGGGGTTTTTTTAGATACCTTGGTTTCTTTTCACAACTAACCTGCATTCATTATATTTGTTTTATGAAAAACATATTTACACTTTTAGCAGCCGTATTACTAACTGCAACAACGTATGCTCAAATAGGTATTAATAATGAAAATCCAGACGCTTCTGCAGCTTTGGATATTACCTCTACTACAGGGGGTTTATTAACACCTCGTATGACAGCTGCCCAGCGTGATGCCATTACTACGCCCTCTCAGGGCTTAATAATCTTTTGTACCGACTGTGCATCTGGTGAGGGCGAACTCCAGATTAAACTTTCATCAGCATGGAAAAACCTACCCGTTGGCGATGTAAATGACCCCCCACCAGCAATAGGTGATACTTACCAAGGCGGTGTTGTTTTTTACTTGGATGGAAGTGGCGGAGGTTTAATTGCGGCTCTTTCAGACCAGAGTTCGGGCATTCAGTGGTATAATGGTACAGATACAACAACTGGCGCAACAGACTTTGCTATTGGTGCAGGAAGTTCAAATACAGACTTAATCATAGCAAGCCAAGGGGGTGCTGCTGGAAGTTATACGTATGCTGCAGGGGTATGCGCAGATTACACTGTTGACGATGGAGGGGTTACTTACGATGATTGGTTTTTACCTTCATTATTTGAAACAAAAGAAATGGCTACTAATAAAAATATTTTAAATGCTGCTGCTGGGTTTACTCCATTTAGTGGTTTCTACTGGAGTTCTTCTGAGAACAGCGGCAATAAGGCGTGGAGAGAGAATTTTACCTATGTTAGTTGGAATGCCATGGCTAAGAGCACCACGATCGCTGTGCGTGCAGTTCGGGCTTTTTAGTTATTAAATTATTTATTAATTTAGCGAAGCGGTCTCACGAGCACCTTTCAAGAAAATATTAAAGGGTGCGTAATTTAATTAGTGCCGCGTAAGCGGCCGAGTAAAAAAAATATATCCCCAAGAATAAATTATTATTCTTGGGGATAATTTGTACTCAAGATGGGAATCGAACCCACACTCCAAAGGAACTGGATTTTGAATCCAGCGCGTCTACCAATTCCGCCACTTGAGCATTAACTTTTTGCAAAAATAAAACAATTTTATAACGCCTTGAGGGTATTGTATTAATTATTTCATAAAAAATAAAACTATTTTTGTTATTCAGTATTGATACCCTACTTTTGAAGACTCACAGTATAAAAATGAAGCAAGACAAACAAACCATTTATGATATTGCCTATTTAAGAATGGCAAGAGAGTGGAGTAAACTCTCCTATTGTAAACGCAAACAAGTAGGGGCTCTTATTGTAAAAGATAAGATGATTATTAGTGATGGTTATAACGGTACCCCAACTGGTTTTGAAAATATTTGCGAAGAAACGCAAGGAGATACCAAATGGTATGTTTTACACGCAGAGGCAAACGCAATCTTAAAAGTAGCCAGAAGCACACAGTCATGCCAGGGAGCTACCTTGTACATCACTATGTCTCCTTGTAAAGAGTGTAGTAAATTAATACACCAGTCTGGTATTAAACGCGTGGTGTACCATACAGGCTATAAAGATGACAGTGGTTTGAGATTTTTAGAGAAAGCAGGCGTTACCATTACACACATTCCAGGTTTAGAAAACTAGAAATTACATGAGTGCCAAAAATAAATACATTCCTTTGCTTATTGGAGTTGCCGTTGCAGCAGGTATTTTTCTGGGTTCAAACCTAAACTTTACGGATGCGGGCGATAAAATATTTACCTCCTATTCAAAAAAAGAAAAACTCAACAGGTTAATAGATTACATAGATTTTGAATATGTAGATCAAGTTAATACAGATAGTATTGTAGATGTTACCATCCGTAACATTCTTGAAAATTTAGACCCACATTCTGTTTATATTCCAGTAAATCAGTATGAAGATAGCGTAAATGATATGCGCGGAAATTTTACAGGGATTGGCATTAGTTTTTACCTACATCAAGACAGCATTGCAGTGATACGTACCATCAAAGAAGGTCCTGCAGAAAAAGCAGGAATCATAGCAGGAGATAGAATTTTATTTGCAGATGCCCAACAATTATTTGGAGACAGTCTTGAAAGGGTAGAAATCTCTTCTTACCTGAAAGGACCCCGCAATAGCAAAGTTGCCCTTCAGGTAAAGAGAAAGGGGCTAGATACGGTATTTACGATCTCGGTGACTAGAAAAAAAATACCTCTAATAAGCGTAGATGCAGCCTATCTTTTAAATGATGCCATCGGCTATATCAAACTCAACCGTTTTGCAGAACCTACCTATAAAGAATTTAAAAAAGCGCTTAGCAAACTTAAAGAAGAAGGTGCTACCAAGTTGGTGCTTGATCTACGAGACAACCCTGGCGGGTACATTTCTACAGCAGAAGCGATTGTAGATGAATTTTTAGAAGAGGACACACTTATTTTAGTGACTAAAAATAAAAATGGAGAAGAAGAAGAAAGTTTTGCAACCTCTAAAGGTGATTTTGAAGATGGAACCTTATATGTGTTAATTAATGAAAATTCTGCCTCTGCAAGTGAAATTGTGGCAGGGGCATTGCAAGACAATGATAAAGGAACTATTGTTGGGAGACGTTCTTTTGGAAAAGGATTGGTGCAACGTGAAATGACGCTTGGAGATGGTAGTGCTGTTCGCTTAACCATTGCAAGGTATTACACCCCTACAGGAAGATCCATTCAAAAGCCTTATGGAGAAGGAAATGAAGCGTACTATAATGAATATGAGTCTCGATATACCAATGGCGAATTACAAAACGGAGATCGTATCGAAGTAAATGATTCACTTCGTTTTGTTACTCCAAAAGGAAATGTGGTGTACGGCGGCGGCGGCATTATTCCCGATGTGTTTGTGCCTAAAGATACTAGCCAACAAAATGAAGCGATTAATTATATTGCAAATAGTGGCTTTATGAGCTATTTCGCATTTGAGTATTTAGATACACATCGTGCAGATTTTAAAGATCAAACAGACTTGCAGTTTGTGCATAATTATGTTGTTCCTGAGGCTATTGTTTTAGCATTTTTAACCTATGCAAAAATAAATAACGACACAATATTCCAAGAGTATAAAGACACTCTTAAATTGGCCATTAAAGCAACCCTAGCGCAACAGTTGTATGGTGCTCAGGCTTCAGAAATGATTAACAACCAACAAGACCCAATGATTAAAAAAGTATTGGAGCTAGAAGCAAGAATACCTGTGCCTCAGCTTCAGGACTAGTTCTGTTGGCTCACTTTTTCTGAAATTCTCTTCGAAATCAATAAAATAACAAGCATGACGCTAACGCAAGCTGCGGCAAGCGTGCAAGTAGCTGCGGTAGAACTATCTCCTTGAAAAGGGTTTGAGAAGTCTATGTTAGTGAGGTTAAAAACCAGCATAAAACCAGAAATAGCGAGCAATAAATAAATAAAAATCTTCATAAGATGTATGCGTATATATGTGGCTACAAAAATACCTTTAATTGAATAATTCTTGAATGTTTGACGTAAATAGTTTTACCGCAATAGCCAGTAAGATAACGCCAAATACTTTTTCAATAATTTTAATTCCGTTTTTACCAAGAAAGTGCTGCAATTTGTTTGAGGTTCGTAAAACAATAAACACGATAATTACATTTATAATAATTGCAATAATGATATTCTCTAAAGCATATTCTGCACGCAAGGATAACAAGGTTGTCAAACTTCCAGGACCCGCTACAATAGGAAATGCAATAGGAAATACGGTTGCCATTTCAAGGTTAGATTCATCTTGTTTAAACAAGGTAACCCCCAAGACCATTTCTAAGGCTATAAAAAATAGGATGAGCGAACCAGCTACTGCAAACTCATTTACATTAATGCCAATAAGGTTTAGAATCTCTTCCCCAATAAACAAGAAAATAATAAGGACAAACGCCGCAATAAAAGAAGCGCGTCCACTTTTGATAGTGCCATTTTTTTCACGTAATGAAATAATAATTGGAATGCTGCCAATAATATCTATAACGGCAAATAAAACCATTGTAGCGGTAGCAATTTCTTTAAAATTTAAACTCATAGCATGGGTGTTAAGCTTGCAAAATTAGGTATTTAAACACTACGGAGTCTTTTTTAACAAGAATATGTCACCAAGGGCTTAAAATTTCAGAAGCAGCTTCTAAAAAACGTATCTTTGCTGTCATGTTTCAATTAGGAAAAACCATTGTATCTGAAGATATCATAGAAAAAGACTTTGTCTGTAACCTAGGCGCCTGTAAGGGAGAATGCTGTATTTCTGGAGCAGCAGGTGCTCCTGTAACACAAGACGAGGCGGTTATATTAAAAGAAATTTACCCAGCATTAAAACCCTTTCTGCGTCCAGAAGGCATTGCCGCCATAGAATTACAAGGCACCCATGCTGTTAGTGATTTAAACGAGCTAGAAACACCTTTGGTGCAAGGTAAAGAATGTGCCTATGTTACGTTTTCTGGAAACGGAACAGCGAGCTGTGGTATTGAAGATGCCTATAATGCTGGAGCTATAACCTGGAAAAAACCAATTTCATGCCATCTATATCCTGTTCGGGTTCAAGAATACAGTGAGTTTTCTGCCGTTAATTACCATAAATGGCCTATTTGTGATGCTGCCTGTACGCTCGGGAACGAACTTAAAGTACCTGTGTATAAATTTGTAAAAGAAGCACTCATTAGAAAATTTGGCGAACATTGGTATGCAGAGCTAGAAAAGGTAGCAGCATCCTACTCTTAAGTATTTTTGTTTTGCTATTCTGAAAATAATAGCTAAAAACCAACCGTTATTTTAAGCAAATATTTAATGCCTCCTTTTTGTTGTTTTTGAAATCATAAACGACACATCTGCTTTTTGATGGATTAAATTATGTTAAAGTTTCATCTCAAAAATGTTGAAAAACGAACTTGTTAATAGCCTGTTAAAACAGCTCTTAAAGTGCCACCACATCAACGGTTATTGGGCTTTTCAACGACATTTTTTTGAATTGTTAATAACCCAGTATTTGCAATTTAACCTTTTGGAAATCAAGATTTTAAATTTTTTTTTAATAAAATGGCAGGAACAACTTAAATTTTAATTTGTTGAAAACTTTGTTAAAAACACTCTGTGTTTTCTTCTTTTTAAACCTCATATATTTATCATATTTGTTAGTCCAAAGGAACCACACATATTTAGTAATTTATTTAAGAAGACATCATGAACGCACCAGAGCCAATTTTAGAAAAAAACGAAGGAAGATTTGTAATTTTCCCTATCCAACATCATGATATCTGGGAATGGTATAAAAAATCGGAAGCAAGTTTTTGGACAGCAGAAGAAATTGACCTACACCAAGATTTGACAGATTGGACCACCAAATTAAATGAAGATGAACGCTATTTCATCAAGCACATCTTGGCGTTTTTTGCAGCTAGTGATGGTATTGTAAATGAAAATTTGGCAGAAAACTTTGTAAATGAAGTACAGTATAGTGAAGCAAAATTCTTTTATGGATTTCAGATCATGATGGAAAATATCCATAGTGAAACATATTCATTGCTTATTGACACGTACGTAAAAGACGATAAAGAAAAAGACCAATTGTTTAATGCCATTGAAAATTTCCCTGCCATCAAGAAAAAAGCAGATTGGGCATTAAAATGGATTGATTCTCCAAGTTTTGCAGAGCGTTTAATTGCCTTTGCTGCTGTAGAAGGAATTTTCTTTAGCGGTGCCTTTTGTTCTATCTTTTGGTTGAAAAAACGTGGTATCATGCCAGGATTAACATTCTCGAATGAGCTTATCTCAAGAGACGAAGGTGTTCATTGTGATTTTGCAGTACACTTGCACAACCATCACTTGGTAAACAAAGTGCCAAAAGAGCGCATTCGCAGCATTATTATAGATGCTTTAAACATCGAGCGGGAATTCATTACAGAGTCTTTACCAGCAAGTTTAATTGGTATGAACTCAAACCTAATGACACAATATTTAGAGTTTGTTACAGACAGACTTTTAGTAGAACTAGAATGTGAAAAAGAATTTAACACCAAAAATCCATTTGATTTTATGGATATGATCTCGCTACAAGGAAAAACAAATTTCTTTGAAAAAAGAGTAGCAGAATATCAAAAAGCCGGTGTTGCTATCACATCAGACAAAGAAGCAAACAAAATTAGTTTCGACGCAGACTTTTAATCGAATACTACTTTAGTAAGAAATTTTAAATTTTCAGCAAGTCCCTGAAAATGTGTGTTTTAATTAATACACACAGGGAAAGGGAACTGTAAATAGAAATACAACCAAGAATAAACCTCGTAAAACCCAGTAGATATGAATGTTTTAAAAAGAGACGGCCGAAAAGAGCCCATCATGTTTGATAAGATTACAGCACGTGTAAGAAAGCTGTGTTATGGTCTTAATGAATTAGTAGATCCTGTTCGTATCTCCATGCGTGTAATTGAGGGTTTGTATGACGGTGTGACCACGAGTGAGTTAGATAATTTGGCTGCTGAAGTTGCTGCAACAATGACAACATCACACCCAGACTACGCAAGATTAGCTGCTAGGATTTCTGTTTCTAACTTACATAAAAATACAAAAAAGACATTCAGTGAGGTGATGGACGATTTGTATACTTATGTAAACCCTCGCACAGGGAAAGACGCGCCTTTATTGAGTGATGAGGTGCATAAAGTGATTATGGATAATAAAGAAGAACTGGATTCTACTATTATTTATAATCGTGATTTTGGCTATGATTATTTTGGTTTTAAAACATTAGAGCGTTCGTATTTATTGAAATTAAACGGTAAGATTGCAGAGCGCCCTCAGCACATGTTAATGCGCGTATCCATAGGAATTCACCTAGACGATCTTGTTGCAGTAAAAGAGACCTATGAGTTGATGAGTAAGCGGTTCTTCACCCATGCAACCCCTACTTTATTTAATAGTGGTACCCCAAAACCACAAATGTCTTCCTGTTTCCTATTAGCAATGCAAGACGATAGTATCGATGGAATATATGACACTTTAAAGCAAACAGCAAAAATTTCACAATCTGCTGGTGGTATTGGATTGTCGATACACAATGTGCGTGCAACGGGATCTTATATCTCCGGTACAAATGGAACGTCAAACGGAATTGTGCCTATGTTGCGTGTATTTAATGATACAGCACGTTATGTAGATCAAGGGGGTGGAAAGCGTAAAGGTAGTTTTGCTATTTACGTAGAGCCATGGCATGCAGATATTTTTGATTTCTTAGATCTTAAAAAGAATACAGGAAAAGAAGAACAACGTGCCCGTGATTTATTTTACGCCATGTGGATTCCAGATTTATTCATGAAGCGTGTAGAAGAAGATGCAGAGTGGACTTTAATGTGCCCTAATGAGTGCCCGAACCTCTTTAAAGTACACAGTGAAGAGTTTGACGAGATGTACTTAGGCTATGAAGCAGCTGGAAAAGGTAGAAAAACAATAAAGGCACGTGCTCTTTGGGAGAAAATAATGGAATCTCAAATTGAAACAGGAACTCCTTACATGTTGTATAAAGATGCAGCAAACCGGAAGAGTAACCAGAAAAATTTAGGAACAATTCGTTCTTCAAATCTATGTACAGAAATCATGGAGTATACTTCTCCAGACGAGGTTGCTGTATGTAACTTGGCATCTATTGCATTGCCAATGTTTGTGACCAATGGGGCGTTTGACCATGATGAGTTATTTCGTGTAACGAAGCAAGTAACAAAAAACTTAAACCGCGTAATTGACCGTAATTACTATCCTGTAAAAGAAGCAGAGAATAGCAACTTCCGTCACAGACCTATTGGATTAGGAATTCAAGGATTGGCAGATGCTTTTATCATGCTACGATTACCCTTTACCTGTGATAAAGCAAAAAAGTTAAATCAAGAAATTTTTGAAACCTTATACTTTGCTGCACTTACCGCTTCTATGGAAGAGGCAATAGCAGATGGTGTCTACGAAAGCTATGCAGGATCCCCTATTAGTGAAGGTAAATTCCAACACAACTTATGGGGCATAGAAGATACTGAATTAAGTGGCCGTTGGGATTGGGCTCAACTCCGCACCCAAATAGCAGAACATGGTGTGCGTAACTCATTACTAGTAGCGCCAATGCCAACAGCATCCACGTCACAAATTTTAGGAAATAACGAAGCTTTTGAACCCTATACAAGTAATATTTATACCAGACGTGTATTAAGTGGAGAGTTTATAGTAGTTAACAAACACCTTCTTGAAGACCTAGTAGGATTAGGCTTATGGAACGACACCCTAAAAGAACAAATTATGCGTAATAATGGTTCTGTACAAGACGTAGATATTCCACAAGACTTAAAAGAATTATACAAAACGGTATGGGAGCTTTCTATGAAAGACATTATTGATATGTCAAGACACAGAGGGTACTTTATTGACCAATCTCAGTCTTTAAATCTATTCATGGAAAACGCGAGTTATGCTAAATTAACATCTATGCATTTCTATGCATGGAAGAGTGGTTTAAAAACTGGAATGTATTACTTGCGGACTAAGAGTGCGGTAGATGCAATTAAATTTACCTTGAGCAAAGAGGATAAAAAAGAGCAGCCAACACCCGTGAAAGAATTGGCTACAACGGCAATAGATGCAGATGGGGCATTAGCTTCCGTGTCCGTGGCAGCACCAAATCCTGCACCAGAGCCAACACCAACTCCTGTAGCTGCGCCTCAAGCCCAAACACAGCTTGGCAATACGGCAACAGATCAAAAGCCAATGTCTGCAGAAGAGTTTAAAACCATGATGAATAAATCTCAAAATGGAGGTCCAGATGACGATTGTTTAATGTGCGGGTCTTAATATGATATCATTTTTCAGCGCAAAAAAAAAGGGAAGCCACTGGCTTCCCTTTTTTTTATTTATATAGGTGCTTAATTTAATACATCAGTCCCTAAATACACGTCGTCTTTATTATAATACCAAGCCCTCTCCTTCGGAAATTTAATACCGTTGATTGTTTCTAAATCTTTTAATACGATATACTCTCCTGTGTTTTTTCCAGTTCCTTCAGGATCTCCTTTAAAGAACTGATAGATTTCCATGGCATAGGTGCTAGGATCAAAATAAAACCTCCAAACGTCAGTTCCTACGCCTTCATCGTAGCTAGCTTGTAGCACCAAATACTCTTTCCCTTTAAAGGGAAGTCTGCGTACTGTTTCTGAAATATTAGTACCCGTATCCTTAAGCTTCATTGGCAGACCAAAGAGATACGTATAGTAGTTTTTGTATAATATGGCGGTTTCGCAAGGGGTTCTTTTGGCTTTAGGAGCTACATTCTTTATAGAGGTAGTGCATTTTTCTTTGGAGAGGGTATAGCGAGTGATAACGCTATCTCTTTGAGTACTTATGCTGAAATATTCTTGTGGTAGATTAATATCAATCGTACTAACGCGAGTAGCCCCTTCTGGCAGTTGCATAGCAACGGTTAGAGTGCCGTTAAAGCGAGACCAACCTCCAGAAGGGTCGTGAAACTGTATGGCTTTATCAAGAAGCTCCTGTGCATTGATTTTTTGTGCCGTCATCGATAGTGAAGCACAAAGCAGGCACATCATAGTGTAGAAGACTTTCATAATAGTAGTTTTAGGAAGGCAAGGTACTAAAACACATTTCTATTTAAGTATTAAATTAATGCGAGTAAATAGCCAAGAACAGCGCCTATAATAATCACCCAAATAACAGACACTTTTTTAAATTTAAAGACAAGTAAAGCACTTAGAAGGGCTATTAAAATAGCTCGCCAATCTATTAAGGTTTGTTGGCTCATAGTAAGAAGTACCGAAAACATAATAGCTACAGCAGCTACATTAATACTGTTTAAAAAATAGCTCAATATCTTTGATTTTCTCATTTTTGGAATGAGTGGGTTTAACATCCAAACAAACAAAAAAGAAGGCAAGAACATGCCTGTGGTAGCAGCAATAGCTCCCCAAAAACCACCTAGTTGATAGCCAATAAAAGTAGCGGTTGAGAGTACAGGGCCAGGTGTAAATTGACCGATGCCAATAGCGTCAAGAAGTTGTGCCTGTGATAGAATCCCTGTGCGTACAAGTTCTGCATCCAGATAAGCAAACAATACATACCCGCTACCGTATAAGATACTTCCCACTTTTAAGAATTTTAAAAAAACAGAAAGCGTGCTTAGTTTTGCAACCATTTCTGAGGAGATAAAAACCAACAGTACTGGCGCTATTGTATGTGTGGTATTTTGTATTTTAGATGTTGTAAAGAAGTATAGCATCCCAATAATACCACCTGCTAACATGGCGAGTATTTCGTGAACACCCAATAAGCTTACCACTACAATTAGCATCCCTAAAAGGGCTAGCTCCCAGCTTTTAATCGCTTTTTTGCCTAGCTTTAAAACGGCAGAAGCAATAATGGCTAGTACTGCAGGCTGTATTCCTTTAATAAAGGGTTCTACTTTTGGTAGGCTGCCATATAAAACGTACAAATAAGCAAGGATTGTTGTAATAAAAATTGCGGGAAAGATAAAACTAATGCCTGCTATTAAAAGCCCTCTATTGCCTGCGCGGTGATGACCGCAGTGCATGGTCATTTCGGTGCTGTTTGGTCCAGGTATCAGGTTTGTAGCTCCTATAAGATCTAAATAGTGCTCACGTGTCATCCATTTTCGTTTGGTGACTACCTCGTCTTCCATCATGGCAATATGTGCAGCAGGACCCCCAAAGGCAAAGAGGCCGAGTTTAAAAAAAACGGCAGCAACTTCTTTTAATTTTTGAGTTTCAGACATATCTAACTACTGCTTTAAAAATAATAAAAAACCCCACAATTCAAAAGAATATGCGGGGTCTTTAAAACGTTAATAAAAGAGAAACCTACTCTTTTTTATAACTCGTATAATAC
>JBLHII010000052.1:0-11565 GCA_047616265.1 Minisyncoccia bacterium | reverse complement strand
TCTTTAAAACCATGAATCGTGTTTTGAGGAAATTACTTTTATTTAAACTTCTCTTTTTATTGCTTCCTGTTCTAGCTCAAGACGGAAGTCCTTTTCAAGACTTTGGAAATCAAGGTTTGACTCTAAAAAACTTTGGAGAAACTTCTTTAGTCATATCTTCTGTAAACCAAGGTACTAGTGGTCGAATTGCTGTTTTAACAACTGAATATCCAGTTCTTATTGCCACGATAGGTTTTATCCAAGTTTATAATGAAGACGGCAGTACCGACACCTCTTTTGGCGACAATGGTTATCTAATTATAGCCAATGACACAGGCATACCTATAGATAACATTCGTGTATTAGATGATAATACGATACTATATCAGTATGGAGATTCTGTTATAAAGTTACTGCCAAATGGAGACCGAGATTTAAGTTTTGGAGATAATGGCTCTATTAATACTAGTAGCGGTTCAATTAGTGTGCTTAATTATGCGCTACATGAAGATGGAAGTATTTATACGTCTGGGATCATTTTTTCAACTAATAGAGATTATTTCATTAAAAAATACACGAGCAATGGCCTTGTAGACACGACCTTTGGTGACCAAGGGCATGCAGAATTTCCACTAAACCCTTTTTTGTTTTTTTATAAAAAACCTATCAAATTTCTTGATAATGGTGCTATTCTAATAAACTATTCTACTAAAGAAAATACCAATAGTGATATTCTAAACAAGGTCGTACGCATTTCTCAAAATGGACAACTAGACACTAGTTTTGGAAATAATGGTAGCATAGAAATATATTTCCAGGGGTTGAGGAACACTGCTATTCATGTATTTAATACAGGAAGTTTTTTATTAAGTTTTGTGAGTTATGATTCAGAAAATGAGCTATTTATTAGAAAAATATTAAAATTTATTCCCAATGGGGCTCAAGACATTAATTTTGCTGACAATGGAATTCTAGACGGATATTCTGTCGCTTTTATCCAAGAAAACCAGCGATTCATAACAACTTCGGACACTCCAGATTGGGAAGGTGGCGTAATTCCTGTTTTAAAAAGGCACTTTTCTAACGGTGCTTTTGACGCGAGTTTTGTTTTTCAATATAATTATAGTGAGCTTAATGGATATATCATAAGCCCCACTCCTAATGGAAAGATTTTACTTGCAGGAAGTGATGTTTGGTATAATGGCCCAGAAATTAATTTACTTGTAGCTCAATACAATAATAGCCCTTTAGGAATAGATGAACATACAAATAACTCCCCACTCATATTTCCAAACCCATCAAAAGATATTTTCTTTATTACCTGTGACTGTGAACTTCAAAATAAACGTTATACAATTACCGATATTTCAGGAAAAATAATAAAACAGGGGTTGTTTATACATTCAGAAATAATGCTAAATTTATCTGAAATACAAAGGGGGGTCTACTTTCTTACTATTGAAAATAATACGTTAAAACTTTTAAAAATATAATACCTATCCCTTATAGATATTCCTATTTTTACGATATATATTAAACTAAATAGATCATAGGCCATGCCATTAGTTACTCCATTATCTCCAGATCACGACGGCACTACCAGAGAACTTGCTGCTTTCTTTAATGAAACCCTTGGGTTTTGTCCTAATAGTGTGTTGACCATGCAGCGCAGGCCTGCCATAAGCAGAGCGTTTATTAGCCTAAACAAGGCGGTAATGGCCAATGAAGGCAATGTTACCTCAGCCTTAAAACGCATGATTGCCTGGGTAAGTAGCAACGCAACAGGATGCCGGTATTGCCAAGCACACGCTATTAGAGCAGCGGAGCGGTATGGAGCAGAGCAAGTACAACTTGATAACATTTGGGAGTACAGAACGCATCCCTCTTTTAGTGAAGCAGAACGCGCCGCACTTGATTTTTCATTACAAGCGTCTCAAGTACCTAACGCTGTTGATGCTCAAATTAAAGAGCGCCTTTACAAATACTGGGATGAAGGAGAGATTGTAGAAATGCTAGGAGTAATCTCCTTATTTGGATACCTAAATCGCTGGAACGACTCCATGGGGACATCTATTGAAAATAGTGCTGTAGAAAGTGGTGATCAATACCTCGGTAAACATGGTTGGGAAAAAGGAAAACATCTCTAGTTTCGGGAACTCATGGATACATGGTGGTTGTTTTAAAAAATAAACATCTTTCTTGTTTTATTTTTTAAAACTTTGCGTTACAAAATACTAGAAAACGGTGCTGTAGAAAGTGGTGATCAATACCTCGGTAAACATGGTTGGGAAAAAGGAAAACATCTCTAGTTTCGGGAACTCATGGATACATGGTGGTTGTTTTGCAAAATACTAGAAAATAGTGCTGTAGAAAGTGGTGATCAATACCTCGGTAAACACGGTTGGGAAAAAGAAAAACATCTCTAGTTTTAAAAATAAATTATTTTTTTCCTCCAACAATCAATACAATCTCTCCTTTTGGAGGTTTCGCTTCAAAATGAGCCAACACTTCTTGCGCTGAACCTCTTACGGTTTCTTCGTGAAGCTTTGTGATTTCTCTAGAGATAGAAACAGGGCGATCTGCTTCAAAAAATGTTATAATTTGCCCTAGGGTCTTTACCAATTTATGAGGTGATTCATACAAAATAATCGTACGCGTTTCTTGCGCAAGTAATTGAAGCCTAGTTTGGCGTCCTTTTTTTGGAGGTAAAAAGCCTTCAAATACAAATTTATCATTGGGTAGCCCACTATTAACAAGAGCGGGAACAAAGGCTGTAGCGCCAGGAAGACAATCTACTTCAATCCCCGCTTCAACACAAGCTCGGGTTAACAGAAATCCCGGGTCGCTAATGGCAGGGGTCCCTGCGTCACTAATTAAAGCAACTGTTTGGCCGCTTTTAATGCGCTCTACAATAGCGTCTGTGGTGTGATGTTCATTATGCATGTGGTGTGAATGCATTTGGGTCGTAATCTCAAAATGCTTTAAAAGCTTTCCACTCGTTCTGGTGTCCTCGGCAAGAATTAAATCTACCTCCTGCAAAACCTCAACGGCCCGAAATGTAATGTCTTTCAAGTTTCCAATAGGTGTAGGGACTAAGTATAGTTTTGACATGTGTGAAATATAAAAGGCGAGAGGTTAAATTTTTCTGAGCAATATAAGAATTCAATCAATAACATGGATATCAAGAAACAAAAAACGACATACTATAATTGCTTAAAGACGTTCTTTTTTTTAGTTGAACCGTTTTGCTATCATTTCCATAAAGCGAGCTTCATAGGCTTCTTTGTCTGTCCAGTTTTGATAATCTGGCTTCACTTGGTGTGTCAAAAAATGAATGGCTTCTGCATGGTTTTCAAATGTGCTTATTTGTGAGAGTACGCGCTCATAGTCTTCTGTGCTGTTTTCAAATAAATGCTTTATAAATGCAATTCTATCATTTAAACCAACAGATGTATTTCGCGAAAATTCGTTTATTCCCCTCGGTTTTTCTGAAATATTCTTATCATTAATTCTTGTTTCTGTGGGCGTTTCTGGCACTTCATCTGTCTTTGTTTTTCGTTCAAATACTGGCATTTCCTGATGGTTGGCTGCAAACATCTCTAACTCATTTTTTAGATGTGTTTTTGATGGGAAAATCTCTTCCAACAATGTGTCTATTTCTTGTGATTCTGGTGGTATCTGAGCTACTAAATCTTTAATTTTCTCAATTAAAGGTTCTACCAAATCATCTTTGTGGTCTGATTTAGGAAAGGGTTCTGGTTCTTTAAACCAATTTTCTTCTCGGTAACTTTTAGAATCTAAAGAATCTGTCTCTTCTTCTCTGGGAGAAGCACCTGTTTTAGGACCTAGGTGATTTAACACAATCAATGTTTCATATAGCTTCCCGACAGTTGATTTCATTTGCGCAACATTAAAATCAGCATTAGCAATCAAAAGCTGCTTTGCTAACTTTTCTATTTCTAGCCTTAGTGTTTTTTTCATTGCTTTTTAAAAGTATTTAAAATTTGAACTATAAATTTTATATTTTATCTTGTAACCTTATTTTTGTTTTTATAAATTTACGCAACCTAAGTGTAAAACGGAAACCTTTTGTGCTTTCGTCTAATATGTAACTATGTTTTTAGAAAATACCGTAAATCAAAAAGAGCAATTTGGATGGATCGAGGTTATCTGTGGCTCTATGTTTTCTGGTAAAACCGAAGAGCTTATAAGGCGTTTAAAACGCGCACAGTTTGCCCGTCAAAAAGTGGAAATCTTTAAACCCGCTTTAGATATACGTTATGACAGTGATGAGGTAGTGTCTCACGACAAAAACCAGATACGCTCCACGCCCGTTCCTGCTGCTGCTAACATTCCTATTTTGGCAGACAACTGCGATGTTGTAGGGATTGATGAAGCTCAATTTTTTGATAATGAAATTGTCAAGGTATGTAATGATCTTGCCAATCGTGGCGTTCGCGTTATTATAGCTGGTTTGGACATGGATTTTAAAGGCAACCCTTTTGGCCCTATGCCTGCTCTTATGGCCACTGCAGAATATGTAACGAAAGTGCATGCTGTTTGTCCCCGAACAGGGAACTTAGCGCACTATAGTTTTAGAAAATCTCAGAGTGATGATTTGGTGCTTCTAGGGGAGACAGAAGAGTATGAACCTCTAAGTCGCGCTGCTTTTTACAAAGCAAGGTTACGAGAAAAAGTGCGTAAAATTGATGTGCAAGAACCTGAAGAGGTTACTCCAAAAAAGAAATAAGCAGAACCCAACGGAATGCCAAAAGCAACACAAACTATTTTAGAAATTGATCTCGATGCATTGGGTCATAACTATCGGTATATCCTATCACAACTCCAAGAGGGCACACAACTTATGGCGGTTGTAAAAGCATTTGGCTATGGAAGCGATGCTATTGCCGTTGCAAAAGAGCTCGAACAATTAGGTGTTCCGTATTTCGCCGTTGCATATACGCAAGAAGGGGTTCAATTACGAGATGCCGGTATTGAAACACCTATTCTAGTGTTACATCCTCAAGAAGTAAATTTTGAAACTATTATTACCCGCTGCTTAGAGCCTTGTATGTATTCTAAAAAAACACTTCAAGCCTTTATTGCTTTTGCAGAAAAACAAGAACAAAAAACATATCCTGTTCATTTAAAGTTCAACACGGGGCTTAACAGGTTAGGGTTTGCTAAAGATGACGTCCAAGAAGTTCTTAGCGCCGTTAAGGCTTCAAAAGCTATTAAACTGCGCTCTGTATTTTCTCATCTAGCGGCCAGTGAAGACTTGGAAGAAAAGGCTTTTACATTAAAACAATTGAATGCTTTTCAGGAAATTTCAGAAGAAATAATGGCTGCGCTGCCTTACACCCCTTTCTTACATACGCTAAACACCTCTGGAATTTTAAATTATCCAGAAGCTCATTATGACATGGTTCGATGCGGTATTGGGCTCTACGGTTTTGCAAACGATCTCCAAACAACGTCTCAATTAAAACTTGTTGCAACACTTAAGTCGGTTATTTCTCAAATTCACACACTCGAAGAAGGAGATACTTTAGGCTACAACAGAGCTTTTAAGGCTCAAAAAACCACTAAAACAGCTACGCTCCCTATTGGGCATGCTGACGGCATCTCGCGCGCCTTTGGAAATGGAGTTGGGTGGGTTACAATTAATGGTCACAAAGCCCGAATTTCAGGCAATGTTTGTATGGATATGATTATGGTTGACGTTACGGGTATAGATTGTAAAGAAGGAGATGAGGTAATCGTTTTTGGAGACGCCAATACTGCAGAAAAATTGGCTAATGCAATTGATTCTATATCTTATGAAATACTAACCGCAATCTCTCAGCGTATACAACGGGTTATCATAAAAAGGTAACCCGGTTTGAAACAAAAATTTTGTTTTACCCGTGTCTTCTAAGTTCCTTTATGTGGTATTAATCATTTAAAGTCCCCAAAGTATTAAAAGAATTTAAGCATTTTATTATGACAGCCAATATTGTTGTTTAGGATGCATAGGTCAACACCGGTATTAGTTTGATTATTGTTGGTTTTGTACTGTTTATACTAGGTAGGGTATATCCTAAAACAAAAACACCTCCCGCGCCCAATGCGGTAGCCTGACGAAGGAACAAGGCTCTTTTGAAAAAAAGTAGACAGTTCCTTGCAAAAAAAGCTTAGACCAAACCTCGCTATCAAAAAAGACGGCGTGGGTTTTTTATTTAAAGACCCGCGCATTTTCAAACAAAAGTTTACCTTTATAAAAGAAAATAAACCAACCTAAAATAATGAAAATAGCTATTGTAGGTGCCACTGGTATGGTGGGCACAGTAATGCTTAAAATACTTGCAGAACGTAACTTCCCTCTTACAGAGTTGTTGTTAGTCGCCTCAGAACGATCTGTAGGGAAAGAGCTTATGTTTAAGGAAGTGCTCCATAAAATTATTAGCATGGAGGAAGCCCTAAAAGCAAAGCCTACCATTGCGATATTCTCTGCCGGTGGAGATACCTCTTTCTCGTGGGCGCCAAAATTTGCCTCTATAGGCACCACGGTAATAGACAACTCTTCTGTTTGGCGTATGGATCCAAGCAAAAAATTAATTGTTCCAGAAATAAATGCAGACATACTTACAAAGGGGGATAAGATCATAGCAAACCCAAATTGTTCTACCATACAAATGGTGATGGCCCTAGCTCCTTTACATAAGAAATATAGCATGCGCCGCGTAATTGTTTCTACCTACCAATCTGTGTCGGGAACAGGAGCAGAAGCTGTTCGGCAAATGGAAAACGAGGAAAATGGAATTGAAGGACCTATGGCATACCCTTATCAAATTCATAGAAATGTAATTCCACATTGTGATTCATTTGAAGACAACGGCTATACCAAAGAAGAAATGAAACTGGCGCTTGAGCCACAAAAAATATTAAACGACAGCAGCTTTTCTATCTCTGCTACGGCTGTTAGAGTTCCTACCTCTGGAGGACATAGTGAATCTATAAATGTAGAATTTATTCGGGACTTTACAATCGATGAGGTTCGTGCTGTTCTTGACCAAACACTTGGAATAACGCTACAAGACAATACCTCCACGAACACCTATCCAATGCCTATGTTTGCACACAATAAAGATGCTGTTTTTGTAGGAAGACTTAGGAGAGACCACACACAAAAAAACACCCTAAACATGTGGATTGTAAGTGACAACTTAAGAAAGGGAGCCGCCACAAATGCTATTCAAATTGCAGAGCACTTGGTCGCTCATCAGCTTGTATAATTCTAATAAAAAACCGCTGCAATTGTTGACGCCTCAAGGAAAGGCGGCATATGGTATGTGTTAAATTTCTAATAATTGTCTCATTCCCTGATGTATAAACAAACATAACTCGTTACATTGCTTACTATATTGAATTTAAAGTTCTATTTTTAAGCTTTTTTCAGGATAAATGTTTTAAGTGATGCCGAAAATTTTATATCTATTATTTTCAATGCTGTTAATCACCTCGTGTGGTTCAGATGACGATACAGATATTTTTATTCCTCTAGAAATTCAAACGCAGGAAGATTTTGTGCAGGTGTCTACGCTGCAAACAATTAGCATTGCTATTTTCTCTAATGATATAAATATTCCAGCAACAGGACTGCTATCTGTTACATCACCAAACAATGGTGATGTGGTAATAAACAACAGTAACACTCCACAAGATACCCGTGATGATCTTTTAGAATATGATCCAGCTATAAATTTTGTTGGTACAGAGACTTTGCAGTACACCATTTGCCTAGAAGATGGAACCAATTGTAAAACAGAAACTATTTCTATTGTCGTTTTTCAAGACACAAGTGTTACCCTAGATTTAGATAAATTTCCCTACGACACACTTTCTGAGTATAATTTTTTTAATGGTGCGCTAAATGCCATACAACCCGCATATGGGGTGCTTCCCTATGAGCCTATTAGCTCTTTGTTTACAGACTATGCTGTTAAACAAAGGTTTGTTTGGTTGCCTGTGGGAGAGACCGCAAGTTTTGACACAGATAATACATCATTAGATTTTCCAACAGGGAGTGCCCTTATAAAAGTGTTTTATTACAACAACGTACTTCCAGTAAACACGACCAGAATTATAGAGACCAGGGTAATGGTAAAAACTCAAGATGGCTGGGACTTTGCCGAATATGTATGGAATGATGCCCAAACAGAAGCCTTTTTAGAAACCACAGAAGATGGAGGCTATACAGAGGTTAACTGGCTACAAGATGGAGAAGCTACTTTTGTTAATTATAGAATTCCAGCAAAACAACAATGTGTGATCTGTCACACCAATAATTTTGAAACAGTTCCCCTTGGCATAAAGCCCCAAAACATTAACTCTTTTCTAACCTATGATGATGGCCCAAGCAATCAATTACAGAAACTAATTGATTTTGGGTACCTTGAAGACGCCCTCCCTGAGGCTATTTTAACTGTGGTAGACTGGAAAGATACAGCTCAATCTTTAGAACAAAGAGCTAAATCTTACCTTGATATTAATTGTGGCAATTGTCATATTGACGGAGGTCAAGGAGATTACAGGGTAATACGCCTTGGGTATACCGATACGTTAAACAACGATGAAAATGCCGGTGTGTGTGTTGATGCAGACATTCCAATTCCTGGATTAATAGGTCAAAAACATATTGCACCCGGAGATTCAGAAAACTCAATAATTTATTATAGGATGTCCGTCACCGGTGACGAGCCCTATAAAATGCCCCAGTTTGGGCAAAGTCTAGTTCATACAGAAGCTTTAGCGCTTATGGAAGACTGGATAAATTCTATTAACCAATCTTGTGATTAATTAAAAAACTATTATTATGAAAAAATTATTCTTTATTGCTTGTCTTTTTGCTGTAGCGCAATACAGTGTTGCTCAAGTAACTTTTACACCTCAATCTATTGGTACAAATTATACAGATAGGGGAATCGTAGACATGAATGGAGACGGGCTGGACGATATCCTTTCTGTTTCAAATTCTAATATTCAAGTTTTCTATCAACAACAAGATGGCTCTTTTATAGAGTTGACTGTTGCCACAGAGTTTGCTGACAATTCTCCCTCTTGGAGTTTAGCAGCGGCAGATTATGATCGTAACGGATATACAGATTTATTATATGGAGGAGGTAACGGTGTTACATTCATGAAAGCAAACGATGATGGAACAGAGTATACTGAAATATCTGGTTCTGAATATGTATTCTCGCAGCGGTCTAATTTTGTAGACATTAATAATGACGGTCACCTAGATGCCTATGTTTGTCATGATGTCGAGCCAAGTGTTTTCTACATCAATGATGGAGAAGGAAACCTAGAATACAACCAAGGAGGTTTAGGGGATTACCCATCCGGAGGACATTATGGGTCTGTATGGTTAGACTTTGACAATGATAGAGACGTTGATATGTTTATTGCAAAATGTGGTGGAGAGTCTGAAAGAAGAGACAATGAAATGCATGTAAATAATGGAGATGGAACCTTTACAGAGAGCGGCGCCTCTTTAAATCTAGAAGATGATATGCAAACCTGGTCAAGTGCTTGGGCAGATTACGACAATGATGGAGACCTGGACGGATGGATAGGAGCTAGTACTTTTAACTCTGGATTCCATAGACTTATGAGAAATAACGGGAATGGAACCTTTACAGACGTAATAAGCGCTTCTGGCCTTACTCAATTTAACGTTACGAGCATTGAAAATCAAACCTATGATTTTGATAATGACGGGAATGCAGATATCGTTTCTGGAGGATTTATTTTATATGGTAATGGAGATCTTACGTTTACTACTTCAAATACAAATATTGGAAATGGTGGTTTTGGAGACATCAATGAGGACGGGTTTGTTGATGCTATTTCTAACGGGCAACTTATTATAAATAACACCAACAATAATAATTGGTTAAAAATTAACACCGTTGGTGTGGAGAGTAATGTAGGAGGTATTGGAGCAAGAGTAGAATTAACAACTGCTTCTGGTACTCAAATAAGAGAGGTGCGCAGTGGAGAAGGGTTTAGAAACATGAGTACTTTAAACACACATTTCGGAATTGGACAAGACACAGAGGTTGCCTCTGTAACTATTTACTGGCCATCTGGAATTGTTGACATCTTTGAAGATTTAGATATTAATATTGCGCACAAACTTGTAGAGGGAAACAGTCTATTAAACACAGGAGATTTCTTAATAAATGATCTTTCTATATATCCTATTCCTGCGCTTGATAACTTAACTGTTTCAAACATTGAAGATATTGAAGACCCAATTTATACTGTATTTGATATTACGGGAAGAAAAGTAATGCACGGTAGGTTACTAAATAATATGATTGATGTTTCTCAATTAACTTCTGGACAATACATCCTTCGTGTAGCTGGACAGAAATTCAGAAGAAACAATGTGAAGACAACGAAATTCACAAAAAGATAATATACTAATTTTCAAAAAACACCATTGAGAACTCTCTTGATGGTGTTTTTCTTTTATAATATGATTCGATATTACATATATATAGCGGCAATTTTTCTTTTATTTACAGGCTGTACCAGTGATGAAAACACTGGATACGTTACGATTCCTCCTGTCTCTCAAGTTACAGTAGATCTATCACGAGTACCCTATGCGACGCTATCTGAATATCATTTTTTTGATGAAAAACTAAGTGGCTTAATACCCTCTTCTGGTGTTATTCCCTATGAACCTATAAGCTCATTGTTTTCAAACTATGCTCAAAAACTACGCTTTGTTTGGCTCCCTTCAGGCACAATGGGAACCTATAATGGTGATGCTAATAATATAGAATTACCCCTTGGTAGTGTTATTATTAAAAACTTCTTTTATGACAATGTGCTTCCTGACAATACCAGAGTCCTTCTTGAAACTAGACTCATGATAAGAAAAGCAGAGGGCTGGACTTTTGCAGAATATTTTTGGAACGATGAACAAACCGAGGCTTTTCTTGATACAAAAGGGGACGGTGGTTTTAAATATGTTCGGTGGATAGAAGCTGGTGAACAGCGTGAAATAAATTATAGGATGCCCTCTGGGAGTGAATGTTTTACTTGTCACAAAAGCAATACAACAAACGAACCTATTGGCATAAAGCCCCAAAGCCTTAATAGTTCTTATGCCTTTGCAGATGGCTTGCAAAATCAATTACAAAAATGGATTGATGTTGGCTATCTTGAAGATAACATACCCACAAATATTAATACCGTTGTAGACTACAGAGATACCTCACATCCTCTTGAAATAAGAGTGCGCTCCTATGTGGATATAAATTGCGCGAGTTGTCATAGAGACGAAGGACACTGTAATTACAGGCCCATGAGGTTTGCTTTTAGTGAAAACAACCTTTTAGAAAACTTAGGGGTATGTGTAACTCCAGATCAAACGTTAAGCAATCTTTCTTCAGATCAAAAATTAATTAAGCCTGGAGATCCAGAAAACTCGGTTATTTACTATCGCCTTAATGCAATTGCAGAAGATGAGCGCATGCCATTATTAGGAAGAAATATTGTTCATGATGACGGTGTAGCTTTACTAAGAGA
>JBLHII010000051.1:0-11642 GCA_047616265.1 Minisyncoccia bacterium | reverse complement strand
CATGTGCTGCAATGGCATCAAAACCAATGCTATTGAGGTAGTCTACGGCAACACCAAAAGCAATCCCACCACAAACATTAGGGGTGCCTGCCTCAAACTTATGAGGAAGCCCTGCGTAGGTGGTTCCATCAAAGGTTACTTGGTCTATCATCTCACCACCCCCTTGATACGGAGGCAATTTTTCTAACCAAACTTCTTTTCCATACAGCATGCCAACCCCTGTAGGGCCGCACATTTTGTGTGCAGATGTGACATAAAAATCACAATCTAAGGCCACTAAATCTGGTTTGATATGCGAGCAAGACTGTGCTCCGTCTATAAGGATAGCCGCTCCAACCTCATGTGCTTTTTTTGTCATAAAAGCAATTGGGTTTATCGTGCCTAATGTATTTGAAATATGATTTACAAATACTAGCTTTGTTTTGGATGACAATAGGGTTTGGTAAGCGTCCATTTCTAGCCCGCCATCTTCGTTCATTGGTATTACTTTCAAGATAGCCCCAGTACGTTTGCATAACATTTGCCAAGGCACAATGTTCGAGTGATGTTCTAGTTGTGAAACAATAATCTCATCTCCTGCACTAAGAAGGCTTGAAAAACCATTTGCCACGATATTGATACTGTGTGTTGTTCCAGAGGTGATAATTACCTCGTGTGCTTTTGCTATACCAAAGTGAAGTTGTATTTTTTTTCGAGCCGCTTCATACTTATCTGTGGCTTCTTGAGAAAGCGCGTGAACCCCTCTGTGTATGTTTGCATTATAGTTTGAATAATAATCCACAATAGAATCAATAACCTGCTGTGGTTTTTGAGAAGTGGCTGCATTATCTAGATACACCAGAGGTTTTCCATTTACCTGTCTGGAGAGTATGGGAAAATCATTTCTTATTGTATTTAAATCAAACATATATGGGGTATGATATTTATTAAATAACCTGTTTCAAGCGCAGTAGAGAATCTTAAGCATATGTTTTAATGTAGATTTCAACTGCGCTCAACCTCTCAATATTTTAAGAATTAAAGGTCAAACCCCAAATTAACACCAATTTTATTAGCAATTAATTTATTGATACGCACTTTCAATTCTGGAATTTTCACACTCTCTAATACAGTGTTTGCAAAGGCGTACATGAGTAACGCTCTTGCTTCTTTTTTAGCGATACCACGAGACCGTAAATAAAACAATGCATCTTCGTCTAATTGACCGATAGTACACCCATGAGAGCATTTTACATCATCTGCAAAAATCTCTAATTGAGGTTTTGCATTGATGGTCGCTTTATTGCTAATTAAAATATTATTATTTTTCTGAAAGGCATCTAGTTTTTGGGCTTCTTTTTCTACGTACACTTTACCATTAAAAACACCTGTAGCGCTATCATCAAAAATACCCTTATAGTCTTGGTGACTTTCACAATTTTCGGCAATGTGATGCACCAATGTATTGTGGTCAACGTGTTGTTTGTCTTCAATAATAGTCACCCCGTTTAAAATAGAGTCACATCGTTCACCAACTTGTTTAAAGCTTAGATTATTACGTGTCATTTTTCCGCCAAAAGAAAATGTGTGAACACTACAAATACTTTCACGCTCTTGATTGATAAACGTGCTATCAATTAACGAAGCATTTTGTGTGTCGTTTTGTATTTTATAGTAATCTACATTAGCTCTTTTTTCTAAAAATATCTCTGTAACACTATTGGTAAGCACTTCGTTTTTATTTAAGCTTTGATGGCGTTCAATAATTTGAACATGTGCATTTTCTTCTACAATGATCAAGTTACGGGGCTGTAGCATTGTTGCTGCCTCTGTTCCCGTTGCAAAATTAATAATCTCAATAGGTTTTTGAGCTTCTTTGTGTTTGCCAATACGAATGTATGCTCCTTCTTTTGCAAAGGCTGTATTTAATGATGTTAAACCATCCGAGTTAGCAGCTTTGTTAAAGTAGGTCTCAATAATAGAACTATATTTAGACTTATTTAAGGCAGATGACATCAAACAAACATCAATGACGTCATGTGTAATTTGCGATAAATATGAATTATACACTCCATCAATAAACACGACCTTGTAGGTGTCGATATCGTTCAAGAAGTATTTCCTCACGTCTTTAAACTCAATAGCAGTATCGTTCTTTGGAAAGATGCTATAGTCTTTTTTTAACAACGCATTTAGTGATGTATATTTCCACGCCTCCTCTTTTTTGCTTGGAAATCCTTTAGTTTCAAAAGATTTCATAGCTTCGTTACGCACATCGTGCAGTGGCGAATTTGCTTGAAGATGATCTTCAAAAGCAAGGTATGAGGATTGTAATTTTTCTTTTAAACTCATTTTTTTAATTCAAAATTTTCAATATTGAGGTTGGTTAAACCAGCTCCTCTTTGATCCAGTCGTATCCTTTTTCTTCCAGCTCATAGGCAAGCTGTTTTGTGCCAGATTTTACAATTTTACCATCCATGATAACATGCACAAAATCTGGAACGATATAGTCTAATAATCGTTGATAGTGAGTAATAATAATAACTGCATTATCTTTGTTCTTAAGTTTGTTTACACCATTAGCTACAACTTTAAGCGCATCAATGTCCAGTCCAGAATCTGTTTCATCAAGTATAGCTAATTTAGGTTCTAACATGGCCATCTGGAAGATTTCATTACGTTTTTTCTCACCTCCAGAAAAACCTACGTTAAGAGAACGAGATAAGAACTTACGGTCTATTTCGAGTAAATCTGCCTTTTCTTTGATTTTTTTTAGCATTTCACTAGCCGGCATGTCTTCAAGTCCTTTGGCCTTTCTGTTTCCGTTAATAGCTGTTTTGATAAAGTTTGTAACTGAAACACCAGGAATCTCAACAGGATATTGAAAAGAAAGGAAAACACCTTTGTGCGCTCGTTCTTCCGCATCCATCTCTGTGATGTCTTCATTTTCAATTGTTATTTCTCCTTTGGTAAGTTCAAACTCTTCTTTCCCTGCAATAATAGAAGCCAATGTGCTTTTTCCGGCTCCATTGGGTCCCATAATAGCATGAACTTCTCCTGCATTTACTGTAAGAGAAACCCCTTTAAGGATCTCTTTTCCTTCAACACTTGCGTAAATATCTTTTATCTGTAACATATTATTTTTTCTCTTCTTTTTTAATAGATTTTGCGGTTTTCGTTACCACATCCCCTTTTTTTATTTTAACATCTGCTTTTGCTGGTTTAGAGCTTATCTGTACGATGTCTATAATAGTTAAAAACTCATCCCAAGTATCCTTGTCTTTCGGTCCAGAAGATAAGGTTCCTGTTACTACTACTGGAACCATGTCAAAGACATCTTTTTTTGCGGGCAATACTTTTTCTGCTAATTCTTTCATTTTGTCATCAATGACAACACCATAGATAAAGTCTTTTCCTTTTATGACCGCGGCCCCGTCTGTAAATATAAATTCTCCTTTATACACAGCAAGATTTGAATTTGCAGTTGTAACTAATTCTATTTTTTGATCGTTTTTACAAGCAGAAACTGTAATAAGTATAGCAATAAGTGCAATAAATCTTTTCATGATTGTGTTGTTTTTCAGTTATTATCCTACAGAACCTTCTAAGCTTATTTCTAGTAATTTTTGAGCTTCTACCGCAAATTCCATAGGGAGTTTATTCAACACTTCTTTGCTAAAGCCATTTACAACAAGTGCAATCGCCTTTTCTGTGTTAATTCCTCTCTGGTTGCAATAAAATATTTGGTCTTCACCAATTTTACTAGTGGTAGCTTCATGCTCTACTTGAGCTGTTTTGTTTTTTACTTCAATGTATGGAAACGTATGAGCTCCACAAGCATTTCCCATTAATAGAGAATCACATTGAGAAAAATTACGAGCGTTCTCTGCACTAGCATGAATCTTCACTAGACCACGGTAGCTATTTTGAGATTTTCCAGCTGAAATTCCTTTGCTAATAATAGTGCTTCGGGTGTTTTTACCCAAATGAATCATTTTTGTACCGGTATCTGCTTGCTGATAATTATTGGTTACTGCAATAGAGTAAAACTCTCCAATACTGTTGTCACCTTTTAAAATACAACTAGGATATTTCCAGGTAACAGCACTTCCTGTTTCTACTTGTGTCCAAGAAATTTTTGCGTTTTTCTCACACAAACCTCTTTTAGTTACGAAATTGTAAACACCCCCTTTTCCTTCTGCTGTTCCGGGGAACCAGTTTTGAACGGTACTATATTTAATTTCTGCATCATCTAAGGCAATAAGCTCTACAACAGCAGCGTGTAATTGGTTTTCATCACGACTTGGCGCAGTACACCCTTCTAGGTAGGATACGTAACTGCCTTCGTCTGCAATCAAAAGGGTTCTCTCAAACTGTCCAGTTCCTGCTTGATTAATTCTAAAATAGGTAGATAATTCCATCGGGCACTTTACACCTTTGGGGATATAACAAAAAGAACCATCACTAAACACAGCACTGTTTAAAGAGGCATAGAAATTATCTTTGGTAGGGACCACGGTACCAAGATATTTTTTTACAAGTTCTGGATGCTCTTTAATAGCTTCAGAAATACTCATAAAAATAATACCCTTCTCTCCAAGAGTCTTTTTAAATGTCGTAGCAACAGAAACAGAATCCACCACGATATCCATGGCAACATTGTTCATTTTTTTCTGTTCATCTACAGAAATACCAAGCTTTTTATACATGGTTAGTAATTCTGGATCTACATCGTCTAATGTTTTGTTTGGATCTACATCTTTTGGTGCAGAAAAATAAGCAATTGCTTGAAAATCTGGTTTTGTGTAGTTCACATTACCCCACTCGGGCTCTTCCATAGATTGCCAAACTTTAAATGCCTCAAGCCTCCATTGAGTCATCCATTCCGGCTCTTCTTTTTTCTTTGAAATAGCACGAACAATATCCTCATTTAATCCAACAGGGAATGTTTCGCTTTCTAATTCTGTATAAAAACCGTATTCGTACTCTTTGGTTTCAAGTTCTTTTTTTAAATCGTCTTCTGTATATTTACCCATATGTACTTATGAATCCCTATGAAGAATTCGTAGTTTTAAATTATAATGAGAATGATTCTCCACATCCACATGTCCTGTTAGCGTTAGGATTATTAAAAACAAATCCTTTGCCATTTAAGCCGCCACTGTATTCTAGGGTTGTTCCTATTAGGTATAAAAAACTTTTTTTGTCTACGGCAATTTTGACATTGTTTTCCTCATATACCTTATCGTTCTCACCAATAACGCCATCAAAGTTTAGCTCGTAAGAAAGACCAGAACAACCCCCGCTCTTTACACCAACACGCACAAAGTCAATGTCAATGCTAAAGCCGTCTTCTGCCATTAATTGCGAAATTTTAAGTCGCGCTATATCACTTACTTTTATCATAAATTAGAATCTGTCTAAATTAGGAAACAAAGATACGACATAAACCTCCTTCTTTCTCCTAATAAAATATTAAAAATGTATGACGTAATAGGTTTTACCAATAGACGGGGTAGGTTTAGAAACCTTACAAAGTTATTTCTAAAAAAGGAGTATGCGGTACACTGCTTTATTTTTTTGAATATTCTGGCTTGCCAGCTCCCTTGTTGTAGCAAAATAGACGAGTTGTAGTGCGCGCGAGAGAACTAGATTAATTTGGATTTTGGTATGCTGGATTGCTTGCAAGTGTTGGATCTGAAAGACTTAACATAAAGGCTTTTAAGGCTTGTTTTTCCTGCGCCGTTAGCTGAACCCCGCCTTGCGCAACAGTTTTCATTAGGGGGTCTATGGTTGGGCTAAACACCAATCCCTCGCTGTAGTGTTCAATGACTTCATCTAGCGTTTCAAAACGCCCGTCATGCATATAAGGAGCTGTAAATGCTAAGTTGCGCAAAGAAGGGGATTTAAAAAGCCCAAATTGGGCTGGATCTCCAGTAATGTCGCCAAAACCTAAGTCTAAAAAGGTTTCATCTAAACCGTTGTTGTGGAAATCATTATCTGTCCACAATGGGTTGTTTGGGCTTCCGTGACAATGAAAACAATCTCCACGATCCTCATCCAAAAAGACAGCAAGGCCTTCTGCTTCTAGAGGAGTTAATGTTGCCTCTCCTAATAGGTGTTTGTCAAATTTAGAGTCTCCAGAAACTAGTGTGCGTATAAATTGAGCAAGTGCTTTGGCTACAAGTTCTTTAGAGATTGTGGTTGTTCCAAAAGCCTCGCCAAATGCAGTAGGATAATTGGCATCTGTTTGTAATGTTTCAACTGCGTTTGGCCAAGTGTTGTGCATTTCTATTTCATTAATGACAGGTTCAAGCACTTGTTCCTCTAAAGAATTAGCACTGCCGTCCCAGTTAAATTTGTTTTTTGTATTCCAAGCACTATTAACAATAGGCATCGAATTCCTAAATCCCGCAATACCATCTATTCCTAAACTAAATCTGCGCTGGTCACTAAAACCCTGATTAGGTTTATGGCATCCAGCACAGGCCAAAGTGTTATTTGCTGACAGTTTTCTTTCGTAAAACAAAGCTCTACCCAAGTCAATTCCTTCCTCGGTGAGTGGGTTATTTATGGGTATTTCTGGGGCGGGAAGTAATTGTAAAAACACAGCTGGAATAGCTATGCTTGCTGGGGTTGGCACATATCCTTCAGTTTCTACGTCATCAGTACACGAAAGTGTAATAAAGAGGGAACAAACTAGAAAAGTAATTTTTTGCATCATGTGTTTTTATTGAACCCCGCTAACAGTTCCTAGAGAAAATACGGTTTGACCGTTTTCTTCCATCAATTTTTGAGCAGCATAGTTCCCCATTAACATCCCGTTAAGGGTATTTAGGTTCCAAATATTTGGATTTTTAAACCATTCGGAAATATTCATATTTACGTTAATCGTGGTGGTGGTACCCTCCACATTTATAGTTCCTAAATCTATCTCAATGGAGGTGTCTTCTCTTGTGTTCTCTGGACCAGGGTTTTGAACGGCACTAATTGTGTGATATGCGTAAATAGATGTTTCATTGCTGTCATCTATATACCTTCCCTCCAGTTGCATGTAATGATACCCTCCTCCAAGCATTTCTGGCACATTCCAAGAAGCTGCGTTTAAATCTGGATAGATGCCCGGGTTGTTTTCAGATTCCATAAATCCAAAGCGCATTTTTAAGTTGTACATACCTGGTGGTAGTGAAGTGCCAGTAATAAACATTCCTGTGTTTTCTGTTACATCAACTAACTGGTAATCTCTTACCTTGGTTGCAATACCGTCTTGGTTTGTAAAGGTTACGTTTGTTATTAAATAACGAAGTTTAGTAAGACTAAGCTCTGAGCCAAAGGCATTGGTGTATTGTAGGGTATTAAAAGTAGTGTTGTTAACCAATTCTTCATCAAAACTATGTTGGAAACTAATATTCACCAAGCTGTTTTGCTGTGTTAGGTTGTCATCATTTTTGTTACAAGCAATAAAGGGCGCAAGGACTAAAAATAGTAAGGCAATTTTCTTCATAATGGATATTGATTTCGCTACTTTATCTTAATTAATAGGGCATCTTCTTTCCCCTTATTTTCTGGAATATCCATGTCATTGCTTTCTGAACTTCCCACAACAAGTAATTTGTTGTCTTGAGTTTGTAGAACATCATTGGCGAAATCTAGATTTGCGCCACCAACAACATAAGTAAACTTTAAGGCCCCATTAGCATCAATTATAAAAACCCAAGCATCATTTTGACCTTTGTTTATGAATCCATCCATTGAACTTCTTGTATTTCCAGCGATCGCAAAATCTCCATTCTCTAGAGTGGTAATTCTTTTTGCAGAGTCAAACGCGGTACCTCCATATGTTTTTTGCCAGATTAGATCGCCATTAGGTGCAAACTTTACAACCCAGGCATCTGCATTTCCATTTAAAGAAGTTACATCACCGTCAGTGCTTCTGGTATCTCCAACCATGATATAGTTCCCGTCTGGAGTGTTAGTAATGCCGTACCCTTGATCAATCTCACTCCCACCAAAAGATTTGGTCCATACCTTGTCTCCATTTGCGGTTACACGCACGACCCAGAAGTCATAAGACCCATTGTTGTCTGTAATGTCAAAGTCTGAGCTTTCTGAACTTCCAATCATAAAAAAACCACCATCTTCAGCTTCAACAACATCATAACTTCGATCATTGTTAGACCCTCCGAAATAACGCCTCCAGATTCTGTCGCCATTACGGTCCATAAGGATTCCCCAAAACTCTCCAACACCGTGTAAGGTGTTTTTTGAGGCATTTACTTCTGGAACCGCTATTTTACCATCATCATTTCCTTGATTTTCGCTTGCTGATACATCAAAAAATCCTGTAGTGAAAAAGTTGCCGTTAGTGGTTTCAATGATTCTTAATGCTTGGTCTATTCCTGCAAAACCATAGTTTTTCTCCCAAGTAATAGTACCGTTAGCATCTAGTTTTGTAATCCAATAGTCTTGAAACCCTTCATTTCCAGAAACATCCCCATCATTGCTAGCGCTATAACCACAAACAATGAAGCCTCCATCTTTAGTGTTGATTAGGCTTGCAGCGATGTCTGTATTTGAGCCTCCATAGACTTTATTAAAAATAACCTCTCCTAAAGGGGTTGTTTTTAATAACCAAAAGTCTACATCGGTACTTGATTTCCCAGTAATATCCCCATCGACACTTCCCGTAGAGCCCATGAGCACATAGCCTCCATCACTGGCTTGAACTACAGAAATAATGTTGTCATTTTGACTACCACCAAAGGTTTTAACAAATTCAATTTCTCCCAAAAAACCTTCTGGATATGGCGCTGGCAGATTTACCCCATCGTCATTTGAGCAAGAGCAGAGCATTGCTACACCAATTAAAAACAAAGGCAAGAGGTTTTTCATTTAGACTATTTAACGATGAGACGTTTGGTTGTGTCTCCATTAATCTTAAGAAGATACATGCCGCTAATTAAAGTTTCTATGTTAATATTTTTTGAGCTTGTTGCAGCAAACGTAAAATCCATAACGCGTTGCCCAAGGATGTTAAAAACTTCTATTGTTTCTAATGGCCCATTGGTTGCTGTGATGGTAATGTTTTTCTTTGCAGGATTTGGAGCTATTTCAAAATCATTTTGTGTTAGATCCTGCCCACCAAGACTTGGGTCTCTCACTAAAAAGAACCCTCTGTTAAGATCACTAATGACAATGTTATTACTTGCAAAAAAAGGATATACATTCCATACGCCGTCAAAATTTGCGTTATCGGATTCTGGATAGGTGTCAAAAAACCCAACCTCGACCATAGAGCCATTTTCAATATCTGTGATGTCAAGGACCCTTAGACCTGCGGTATAGTTTGATAAATAATAAAGGTTATCTATAACATAACCATTATGGTCAATGGCTGCTGTTTCTCCTTCATGGTCAAAATGAAATTCTGGATTATCTAAGTCTGAAAAATCAAGAACGATTGAGCGCGTATTAAAGCCGGCATTTTGTTCGTCTAATTCATCACCAACAATGAAATAACGTTGGTCTTCTGTAAACCAACCTTGGTGTGTATATGCAACACCTGAGTATGATATTGTTGAAAGCCCAATTGGGTTGCTTTTATTGGTAATGTCTACAATTGAAATTTCATTTGTGTTGCTTCCAATAAGAATTTCTTTGCCAATATGTTCTGAGTCTGGGCCTGAATAAGTAACTACCTGTGCATCGTGGCTATAAGAATCATCGCCATATCCTCCTGCAGCAGTAGGGTTTAATGGATTTGAAATATCTACAAAATGAGGCCCTCCATTGAAGGTTGAAGTTCCTACCCCATAGGCATACCCTGAGTCTTCGTTAATAACAACATTGTGTGCACTTCCAAAACCACTATAATGAGCATCTTCGTTAAAGTTTTCTGGGGGGTTAGAAACATCTCGTAACCGCGTTAAATCAAAAACCTGCATTCCATGATTAGAGGCTTCACTCACAATAAATGCATGGTTGTTGTATGTTTTAACATCTCTCCAGGTGCTGCTTTGAGTATGTGTAGGAAGTTTTCCTAAATATACAGGGCTAAAAGGGTCTGAAATATCAATAAATGCAGTTCCATTATCTAAACCAACTAAGGCATATTCTTTATTTGTTTCTGGGTCTGTCCATCCCCAAGAATCATTTGCCAAATCTGCATCCATGTCATTAAGCGTGATTCTGGATTGAAGGTCATACCCGTTGCAAGGAAATTGGCCCGCTGTTCCATTTACACAAGGCGTTTGCGCTGCTAATGTTATTGTAGAAAATACAGTTAAGAATAGTAAAATATGTTTCATTTATAATTTTTTTTATTTTGATTATAAAACTAAAGCTATTCTTGGTAAGAAGCCTTTAAATATGAGTTTATTAGTAGACGCAGTTCTCACAAAAACATTACAAAAGAGTACTTTTTTAACATTTCAGCAGTAAAAAAACAACACCCTGTTAAAATATAGATACAGCTATCTGATCCCCATTTATTTAATAAAAATCAAATCTATTTATAAATTTTCAAAATAGTAATACCATGTGCTCTTGAAGCCTTATTTTTGCCGAACGTAAATATGTACTCATGTTAGAAAATAAAGACCCTTTAAAAACACCTATTTCTTCATTAGGAGAGTTTGGATTGATAGAGCACCTTACCAAGCATTTTGATGTAAAGCATAGCTCAACAATAAAAAGTATTGGAGATGATGCCGCAGTTATTGACCACAAAAAACAAACGGTTGTAACTACAGATTTGTTGATTGAAGGAGTGCATTTTGACTTGAGTTATATGCCTTTAAAGCATTTAGGCTATAAAAGTGTGGTTGTTAATGTGAGTGATGTTTTTGCCATGAATGCGATTCCTTCTCAAATAACGGTTTCTATTGCGGTTTCAAACAGATTCCCTGTGGAGGCGCTCGAAGAATTGTACGCAGGCATTGCTACTGCCGCCAAATATTACAACGTAGATGTTGTTGGAGGAGATACAACGTCTTCAGCACACGGGCTCATGATAAGTATTACAGCGCTTGGGGAGGTAGATAAAGATGATGTGGTCTATAGAGATGGCGCTAAAGAAAATGACTTGGTGGTGCTTACTGGAGATTTAGGAGCAGCATATTTAGGGTTGCAGATTTTGGAGCGTGAAAAACAGGTGTTTAAAGTAAATCCAAATTCACAACCAGATCTAGAGCCGTATTCATATTTGGTAGAGAGACAATTAAAACCAGAGGCCCGAAAAGACATTCCAGCATTATTAAAAGAGTTAGGGGTAAAACCTACTTCAATGATTGATGTGAGTGACGGGCTATCTTCTGAAATACTTCATATTTGTAAGCAATCTAATGTTGGTTGCACTATTTACGAAGAAAAAATACCCCTTGACCCACAAGTGATTACGACTTCTGAAGAGTTTAACATGGATAGTACGACTATTGCGCTTAATGGCGGAGAAGATTACGAGTTGTTATTTACAGTTTCTCAAGAAGATTATCCTAAAATAAAAGCCAATCCACACATAACGGTGATTGGTCATATAGTAAAACCTACCGAAGGTACCCATTTGGTAACAAGAGATAATACTAAGATTGCATTGATTGCTAGAGGTTGGAGCGCTATAGACGAAAAAGGATAAGGGATCCTCTTTTAGAAAAATTATGTGATAA
>JBLHII010000050.1:0-11714 GCA_047616265.1 Minisyncoccia bacterium | reverse complement strand
AGAACTACCCCGAATATAATTAAAACTTGGCAACTATTTGGCAACTGTCTACGTTCTTTTCGCCTTTTACACTCTTTAACAACCTATGTTGTGCCAACATATCTGCTCTAAAGACGAATTTAAGAAAGAAAAAACCCCTACTAAATAGCAAGGGTTATAGGGAGTTATTATTTAAGGAGTACAGTTAGTGAAGTTGGGTTGAGGTAAAAAAACTTTACCAAAACGTGTTTCCATTTAGAGGTTGGTTAACACAATCATTAGTTGAAAATGAATTATCACTTCTTAAAGCATATAAGGTTTCACTTTCTTCGATGCCGGCTTGTGTGAAGGTTATCGTAATTTCCATAAGATTTTCATCGATAATTTGAAAGCTGAGAGTTGAAACTCCACCATCACAAGTTGTGGGAGCGCCTTCTTCTGGAACGCCATCACTTTGAATTGACCTCATTGTTAAAGTATCACTATCTTCTTCAACCACAAAGTAGTAGATTGTTCCAAAAATACAGTCATTGAGGTCAACATTATTAAATGTCCCTTCTTCATAAAAACCACAAAACAATTCTCCAGTCTCAGAATTGTAACGCTCTTCATAAAACAACTTATTCGGAGCGAAAGAGATGCAATAAGTATCAACACACCAAAATGTATTATTATAAATACTTCTAAACTGCTGACTTGAAGTTTCATTACTATCCTCACCACTACAAGCAACGATAAGCACAGTTAAAAATAGATAGAGTAGTTTTTTCATAATGTAAATTGTTTAATAATTAAAACAAATATAGTAAAAAGTATAAAGCGGTATGATACAACCTTGATACAGAAAAACTTGAAAACTTTGTTGAAAACGTTTTACCTCATCTTCTACTTATAATTTTCTGTTTTATTTAATTGTAATTCTTGTTGAAAACGTAAATAAGCTAAATTTTAGCGTTATATAACAAAGGAATTATTATGGGTAAAAAAAGTAATTGGACAACAGAAGAATTAGAAAGTCTAATTCAAATAAATAATCATAGAATAATGTATGATGGATATGAGTATTTCTGGGTTAGAATGTTAAAAGATAAATGGGAGAGACACTTCATTCTCAACTTTAGTGATAAAAGAAAGGCTTTTTCTTATTTAAAATACAACATCGGTAAATGGAATAAAGAGTTATTAGACAGAAAAAAAATAACTGATAGAATTACCTCTTATAAGGAGTTAGAAACCATTTTACATACTCAAGAACAAACCCATAAAATACTTAACAGCGAAATGCCAACAATAGAAAAGATAAACCACTTAAGGCTTGTAAACAATGAGGTTTCAGCAACTGAATTATCAAATATGTTAGACGTATCATCAAGTATGATTTACAGACACATAAGAAACCTTGAAGAGCGAGGTTCACTATTATGTGCTTAAAATGGAATTTCTGTGAACTTAGAGTAGTTAGAAATAGATATGAATACAACTGGAAAGAAATTTGGAGGTAGACAAAAAGGGACACCTAATAAATTAAGTAATAAGATAAAAGAACAGCTATCAAAGCTAATAGATGAGGTTATAGCCTCTTTTGATATAGAAGATATGACAAAGGCTGAAAGACTAAAACTAATACAATTAGCAATGCCTTATGTGCTTACAAAACCTCAACAAGAGGAAGTAGAACAACAACAAAATATAACAGTAGAAATAATAGATAGATTAAGTGATTATTCAGATAAACAACTTGATAATGCTATTAGAAATTAATAACCCAAGAGAAGCTATTATAGAAAGCTATACCAAACCAGTTTTTTATAAGAACTATATACTCTTTAAGGGGAAGGTGATTGTATGTTTTAGGTAGGATTGGTTATATTTGGGTAAACTAACTTATTATGAAGAATATACTATTCACACTCGCATTACTTATTTCCTTTGTTTCTTTTGGGCAAGATTTAAGGGGTGGCACATACAGTATTGATTATTTAGGCAATTCAACTTACACAATTCGTAAAGAAGGGGGTACTGGCTTCATTTCTTTAAAAAAATTATACAAAAGAGGTGTCAAATCAATTAATGAATGGACAAATAGTTTAAATGCAAATTATAAAGTTATAAATGTTGACGAAGTAAAGACTGCGTATGGGGTTACTCCAAAAGTTACAATTACATTCAAATTATTAAAAAAGGATGGTTCAGAATATCTAACAAAACAAGATGCAATTGCTAAACTTAAAGAGGCAAAGGATTTGTTAGAATTAGATATGATGAGTTCTGAAGAATATGATAAATTAAGACAAGAATTAAAGCCTATTATAATGAACCAAACAGAGTTTCAACCCTAAACCATAGGCATATCTTCCTCCTTCAGTTCAGCTATTTCTAAACCTCTTAAGTAGGTCAGACTTACATTTATAGAGGAATGCCCCATAGCTTTCTGTAGCTTGGTTATAGAACCTGTTCTCTTGAATATTTCTATAGCACCAGAGTGCCTAAAAGAGTACAATGTTTGGTCTTGTTCAAGCAAGTTAGATTGTCTCTTAAAACGTCCCCAAAGGACACTAATTGAGGGTGTTTTTTTTAAGGTATTATTTATTCTTTTACCACACGTTTTACGATACTCCCTTCTGCAGTTGTAATGTTCACAAAGTATAATCCAGTAGATAATGCCTCTAGATTAATAGTGTATGCTTCTGAAATTGAATACACTTTTTGACGCATTATTTTTCCTGTAATATCATAGATCTTTATTTTTGTTACGGGAGTTTCCGTAGATAAAACCGCTACAATATCTTTGGTTGGATTAGGATATACAATAATGCTTGAAGCTAAAATAGCTAAAATACCTAAAGGCTGTGATTGGATAGAAATAGCATCTATAGCAATATCACTACGTTGGCTTAATCCAGTTTCGCTGTCCATGCGTATTTGTATGGTTTGACCTGAATAAGCATTCAAAGAAATGTTTGCTGCGTTCCACATGTCTCCTTGATTGCCTTGCTCTAACCAGAGGGTGTTCCAGCCAGTGCCGTCATTAACACGGACGGCAAGATTACCTGCCAAGGATCCAAATAAATGATATCTAAAAGTAAGATAAGGATCGGCAAGTGAGGTTAAATCAAAACAAGAACTGTCTAGTGTGGCTCTTTTGGCAGGGAAACCTATATTGCTTCCAGAAGCTTCTGTATACAGATAGAATGAACCGTCTACAGCAGCAGTAGGTCCTGTATTTGAAGTTTCTGTGGCACCAGAAGCGCGAGTCCAGTCAAAATCTGTATTTCCAACCTTTGATAAATCAGTGTCGTTTTGTGTCCACTGGCCTAAACCTGCTTCGAAACTTTCTTCATAAGGGAAAAAAGAAACGGTCTCTGTACATGTTGTTCCTGGATTAGCCAAATAGAAGTCGTAAGTTGTTTGCAATACATCTATAGGATCTTCTGCAAATTGTGTTTTACTTACATTTAAATCTATAATAAGATGCCCGTAATTGGTATACAAATCTTCACCTTTTGCCACTCTTAAAAAAGCAGATTTTGAACTGGTTTGATTGTTTGTACAACGGCTATCTGCCCCAATTCTTTTAGCCCCTTGCATCGCGCCCATTAATTTGTCAGCCAGGGTTCCTGGAGTGTTTAAAAAGCCTGTTTCCATATCATCAAGAACTTCTTGAGAGATAAGGATATTTCCTTGTATGGCATAATTTGGCCCTGTAATGTGGTTGGCAACTGGAGCGTTGGTGTCTCCGGTAAAACCGGCACTTCTTGAGGTGCCACCTGGACCGCCAATTAAATCTACAATACCATATTGTCTAGATGACGCATTTCCGGGAGCGGGGTCATTAATTTCTAACCAAGCTAAAATTTCTTGAGGGCTATCTCCTAGTACCATTCGTTCTCTGGCAGCGACTTGGTTTGTAGGGCTCCAAAAGGCTTGGGTGTTTATGGATCCAATGCCTAAAATGATGTCACTAATAACAAGTGCACCCTCTTCACCACCAAGATCATCGATGTCAAGACAGGTTGCTCCTGCACTTCCTATTTCTCCTGTAACAGAATCTACGGCAACTATAGAAAAAGTGTGTTGCGCATTGGCCACAAACGGGAACGTTAAAAACAGACTGGCCACTATAATTTTAAGAAATAGGTTTCTGGTATTCATTTTAATTTATTTTTAAATGGACTACAATGTCTTTATGAAATGGCACCATGAAAACAATGTGGAGAATAGCTTGAGTTTTTATATTATTAAAGCAACAAAAAAGGGCAATGAATTTATTCACAGCCCTTTTATGGTACTATTTTGAAATGCTAACTATGCGTTTGCAAGTCTTGCATTTACAGCATCCCAGTTAATGACATTAAAAAATGCACTTACGTAATCTGGACGTCTATTTTGGTAGTTTAGGTAGTAAGCGTGTTCCCAAACATCAATTCCTAAAATTGGCGTTCCACCACAACCAACACCTGGCATTAGAGGATTATCTTGGTTTGGACATCCACAAACAGCTAAAGATCCATCTTTGTGAACACATAAAAATGCCCATCCAGAACCAAACTGAGTCTTTGCTGCTGTTGCAAACGTGTCTTTAAAAGTGTCAAAACTTCCAAAAGAAGCAATAATTGCTTCTGCAACAGCACCTGTTGGAGCGCCACCACCATTTGGCGTCATTACTTCCCAAAATAAAGAGTGGTTGTAAAAACCACCACCGTTGTTTCGCACTGCTTTATTTTCCATATCTAAGTTTAGTAAGATATTTTCAATATTTTTCCCCTCCATGTCTGTGCCTATAATTGCGGCGTTGAGGTTATTTGTGTACCCTTGATGATGTTTTCCGTGATGGATTTGCATCGTTTTTTCGTCTATATTTGGTTCTAATGCGTTGTGAGCATATGATAATTGAGGTAATTCAAAAGCCATAATAAGGTTTTTTTAAGAATGATTGTTTTTTATTGTAGTGCAAAGTTACGCATTCAACTGCAGATATACTGTTATAGAAATATTAAGGTTCTAATACCACTATAGAAAGCTTTTATAGCCACCTTCTTTTGCGTATTTTAGTACAAAATATTACTTCTTGAAAAACAACACTCCGTTTTTAATTTATGATGCCGCTGCGGGCAGTGGAAAAACATATACCCTTGTAAAGGAGTACTTATCTTTTTTGTTAGCGCAGGAAAAAAATAACTACTACCAATCTTTATTGGCGCTTACCTTTACTAATAAAGCTGTTGCCGAGATGAAAGAGCGCATCATTCATAATTTGGTTGCTTTTTCTGAAATTTCCTCCCTCCAAGATCCGCCAGAAATGATGAAAGATCTTGCAGAAGAATTAAAGCTAGCGTTGCCTAAGGTTCAAAAAAGAGCTAAAGCAATTCTAACACATCTGTTACATAATTATGCAGCCTTTAGTGTAGAGACAATTGATAGCTTTAACCATCGGTTAATACGCACTTTTGCAAAAGACCTTTCCTTGCCCAGTAATTTTGAGGTCGTACTAGACACCAGTACGCTACTAGCCGAGGCTGTAGATAAGCTCATAGACAAAACAGGAGTTGATGCTGCGATTACGAAAGTTTTAGTGGCTTTTGCCCTAGAAAAAGCCGATGATGATAAATCCTGGGATATCTCTAAAGATATTTTTAAAGCAGCAAATCTTTTAAACAATGAAGATGACGCAGCTCACATTGCTCAGTTTAAAGACAAAACACTTGCAGACTTTGGGGTCTTCAAAAAAGAGTTGCAACAACAAAAGAGGGAACTTGAAACGACCATTTCAGAAAAAGTAGCTGCTGTTACTCATGTTTTGAACGACCAGGGCTTAGATAAAAACTCTTTTTCTAGAGGTTCTTTTATCACCCTTATAAATAGACTAACAAACAAGGAGTATACCCTTATAGACTATAATGCCGCCTGGATACAAAGCATAGGAGAAAAACCAATGTATACCGCTACTTGGGCAAAAAAAAATCCAGCGCTTGCAATTAGTGTAGATGAGAATACGCCGCTTTTTTCGACTTTTATTTCTGAAAGCCAAAAGGAGGTTACCCCCCTTACGTTTATAACGGCGATTCTTAAAAACATCACGCCGCTTTCTGTTGTTAATTTGGTGAGTAAAGAATTAGCAACACTTCAAGAAGAGCAAAGTCTTGTTCCTATTGCACAGTTTAATGCTTTAATTCATAAAGAGATAAAAGATCAACCTGCTCCTTTTATTTATGAGCGTCTTGGAGATCGATATCGTCATTTTTTTATTGATGAGTTTCAGGACACCTCTGTAATGCAATGGGAGAATATGATTCCCTTGCTTGACAACACCTTGTCTCAGTCACAAATAAGTCAACAAGGGTCTTTGCTGCTAGTGGGAGATGTTAAACAAGCTATTTATCGTTGGAGAGGTGGAAATCCAGAACAATTTTTGTCACTTATTCATCATAAATCAGCTTTTAATACGGCCAAACCCGCTGTAGAGAACTTACCAAGAAATTACCGCAGCCTTGAAGAAATTATTCACTTTAATAACGGTTTTTTCACCTATGCTTCTCAGTATCTTGAGGACGTATTGCATGAAAAACTATATGTAGATGGGAACAACCAAATCCCCAATCAAAAAACAGGAGGCTATGTTCATCTAGAATTTATTTCTGGAGAAAACAAGGAAGAAAAAGAGGGTTTGTATGCTGCTAAGACACTTGCCATTGTTGAAGAGCTATCGCAACAAGGGTTTGCTTATAGTGATATGTGTGTATTGACCCGTAAGAAAAAAGATGGAGTGCTATTGAGCACGTATTTGATGGAACATGGCATAGGGGTTGTTTCTTCAGAAACCTTGTTGTTACAAAACTCAGCGGTGGTGCAATGTATTGTTAATACTATTTTGTTGAGCGTGCAGCCTGGTGACGCAGAAACCAAAGTTCGTCTTCTGGATTTCTTGCACGGCCATTTTGAAATCACCATTGATAAGCACGCATTTTTCTCATCGTTTTTAGAAGAAAACAACCTCTTTTCTGAAATATTAAAAAAATATAATATTGTTTTTGACCTGCAAAAAGTAGCACAAACTTCTTTGTATCAGGCAGCAGAATATATTGTGAAACAGTTTGGTCTAGATAAGGATGCCGACGCCTATGTATTTGGGTTTATGGATTTGGTCTTTGAATACCAACAAAAACCAGAAGCAGATACGCTAGGGTTTTTAGATTTTTGGGAAACCAAACGCGAAGCTGCATCAATTGCTTCTGGTGACAGCACAAACGGCGTTCAGTTTATGACCATTCATAAAGCAAAGGGCCTAGAGTTCCCAGCGGTTATTTTTCCGTATGCATCTGTAGATCTATACTATGAGCGGGAACCTAAAACGTGGATACCTGTTCCAGATGGATGGAGCCAAAACTTTGATGAAACGCTCATAAATTACAGCAAGAATGTTTCAAAATATAATGACACAGGCGCTGCTATTCATGAGAAAAGAAGGCAAACCGTCGCCTTAGACAACTACAACCTACTATATGTTACCCTAACGCGCGCCATAGAGCAGCTGTATATTATAACAGAAGAACCTAAGGCTATTAAAGACTCCATCCAGACCTTTCAGCAGCTATTTTCGGAATTCTTAAAAGCGCAAGGGCTATGGAATGACAATCAAGCGGTGTATACCTTCGGACATTTAAGCAGCCAAGTATATGGCTCAAAAAAAGAAGGTAGCATCCCTATTTCACCAATATATATAGCGAGCACACCAGAGGCGCATAACCTCCACATTATTTCTAACAGAAGGTCCGGTAGCGAGACAAATATGCAAGCAGCGATCACAGAAGGAAATCTTTTTCATGATGCAATGGAGGAAATTAAACATCATGGAGATGAAGCCTTCGTTTTTGAAAAACTAAGACGCCTTGCTGTTATTTCCGAAGAAAAAATAGCTGCGCTGCAGGTAAAAGTACAAACAGTACTAAAAGACCCTTTATTATCTCCTTTGTTTGGAGCCCAAGCACAGGTTGAAAATGAACGAGATATAATAACAAAAGAAGGGTATCTTTTGCGGCCAGATAGATTAAATTTTCACTCAGAGACAAACTCGGTCACCATTGTAGATTATAAAACGGGAACTCCTAATTATGAGCATGAAGATCAAATTAATGGCTACGCAAGTGCTCTTATGGATATGGGGTATAGCATTCAAGATAAAATATTGGTCTATACAAATGAATCAATACTAATAAATAAAATTTAACTTTACATCTTTTAAAAAATCATAGTAAACTACCCTTATGTACGGAAATATTAAAGCCCATTTACAGCAAGAAATTCAAGATATAAAAGACAACGGTCTTTTTAAAACAGAGCGAATTATTACCTCCCCGCAAGGAGCTGAAATAACAATTAATACAGGCGAAACAGTATTGAATTTTTGTTCTAATAACTATTTAGGACTTTCTTCTCATCCAGAAGTGGTTCAAGCGGCAAAAGACGCCATGGATACGCACGGTTTTGGTATGTCATCGGTGCGGTTTATTTGCGGGACGCAAGACATTCATAAAGAACTTGAGTCTAAAATTGCACACTTTTATGGTACAGAAGACACCATATTGTACGCAGCTGCCTTTGATGCCAATGGAGGTGTTTTTGAACCCTTATTAGGTAAAGAAGATGCTATAATTAGTGATTCTTTAAATCATGCCTCTATTATTGATGGTGTGCGCTTGTGTAAAGCAGCTCGGTACCGATATGCAAATAACAACATGGTAGAGCTTGAGGCTAGACTTAAAGAGGCAAATGAAAATGGAGCTCGATTTAAGATCATTGTAACAGATGGGGTCTTTTCTATGGACGGGGTTGTTGCTTCTCTAGACAAAATTTGTGATTTAGCAGATGCCTATGATGCCTTGGTCATGATCGATGAGTGCCACGCTACTGGATTTATTGGAGAAACAGGTAGGGGAACCCTAGAGGATAAGGGCGTAATGGGGCGCATTGACATTATTACAGGGACACTTGGAAAAGCAATGGGTGGCGCAATGGGAGGATATACAACTGGTAAAAAAGAAGTTGTCGAGCTATTGCGCCAGCGTTCACGACCGTATTTGTTTTCAAACTCATTAGCACCTGCAATTGTTGGCGCATCTATTAAAGTATTTGAAATGCTCGAGAGTGACACGACACTAAGAGATACGTTAGAGGAAAATACTAATTACTTTAAAAAAGCAATCAAAAATGCGGGTTTTGATGTTGTTGATGGCGATTCTGCTATTGTTCCTGTCATGCTTTATGATGCTAAGTTATCACAGACCATGGCCAACATGCTTTTAGAAGAAGGAATCTATGTGATAGGCTTCTTTTATCCTGTGGTTCCAAAGGGTAAGGCTAGAATTAGAGTGCAGTTGTCTGCCGCCCACACCAAAGAACACTTAAACAAAGCAATCCATGCATTTATTAAAGTTGGTAAAAAACTAGGGGTCATATAGTATTTACTGAGATATAAATTCTTAAAAACTCTTTGAAATTATTAAAATTTTAATAGATTTGTTTTTGTTAATAAACTTTAACAACTTACTTTTGCATTAAATTATACATATAACTAAATAAATAATTATGAAACATCTTAAAAGTATCTTAGTTGCTGCCCTAGTCCTTTTAGTAGTAGGCGTAACAAATGCTCAAGATCAAAATAACCCCTGGGCCATCGAGGTTGGTGTAAATGCGGTTGACACATTCCCTGTAGGTCTTAGAGACGGACAAATTGATAAAGACGCACAAAACGGTACTCTTTTCTCTGAATATTTTAATGTAGAGGATCATTACAACATACTTCCTTCTATATCTAGAGTAGCAGTAGGGTACTACCTAGGAGATGGATTTACAATGGGTGCAGTAGGTACTATAAATAAAATTGAAAGATTAGGCGGTGTAGATATTGAAGGAATGACGTACTACGGTTTTGATGGAGAAATCAAGTACAGTTTAAGAGATATGTTAGGAAATGGTTGGGTAGACCCATCCATTGGTATTGGTGGTGGTTACACATGGCTTGGTGATGCAAGATTTGGTACTGCTAACGCGTTGGCAGGAGTAAAGTTTTGGATTGCTGAAAGTTTAGCAATAAACTTCCAGTCTACATACAAGCATTCTTTCGAAGACTACGGAGCAAAGCATTTCCAACATTCAGTTGGTGTATTGTTTAAGTTTGGTGGAAAAGACACCGATGGTGATGGCGTGTATGACCATGAGGACGAATGTCCAGAAACAGAAGGTTTAGCAGCATATAACGGTTGTCCTGATACGGATGCTGATGGTGTTGAAGATAGACAAGATACATGTCCTAACACTCCAGGTCTTGCAGAATATAACGGTTGTCCTGATACGGATGGGGATGGTGTTGCAGATCCACAAGATGCGTGTCCTACAACAGCGGGTCTTGCTTCTATGAACGGTTGTCCTGATGCAGATGCAGATGGTGTGACTGACGCTGATGATGCATGTTCAGACCAAGCGGGTCCTGAAGCTAACAAAGGATGTCCATGGCCTGATGGTGATAATGATGGTGTTTTAGACAAAGATGATGACTGCCCAACAGTAGTTGGTACAGTTGCGAACAAAGGATGCCCAGAAGTGCCAGAATTAACAATAGAGATTTTGAAAGAATTAAATGATATGTCAAAAACAATCTTGTTTGATGTTGGCGAATCTATAGTTGTTACAGCCTCTCATGAAGCTCTTCAAAATATTTATGATATTATGAATGTATATACGGATGCTTCTTTTGTAATAACTGGGTATACAGATACCACTGGGAGTGATGCAAAAAACCAGGAACTTTCTGAAGAAAGAGCATCTGCAGTCAAAGATTACCTTGAGTCTAAAGGAGTAACTGCTGGAAGAATATCTGCAGTAGGTTCTTCAGATTCTAATCCAGTTGCTGCAAACAATACAAAATCGGGTAGACAACAAAACAGACGTGTTGAGATTTCTTTACAAGAATAAATTCACAACAAATAAATTATAGAAAACGCCTCCTTTTAAGGGGGCGTTTCTTATTTTTATAACATGCATACTTTTCTAGAGGAAACCATTCAATATCTAACAAAAAAGCACGGGTCTCTCTCAGACTTAACCATTGTTCTTCCAAGTAAAAGAGCTGGGGGTGTTTTATTAAATTATTTAAAGAATGATGCGCATAGCACTTCTTTTGCTCCTAAAATTATTAGTATAGAAACATTTATTGAAAATGTTTCTGACCTTACCATTATTGACACGACACCACTCTTATTTAAGAGTTACGAAATCTATCTGCAGCTAGATGCTATTGTTGAAAAAGAAAGTTTTGACACCTATAGTAGTTGGGCAACAACATTATTGGGAGACTTCAATGAGATTGACAGGTATTTACTTGATACCCATTCTTTTTTTAATTATTTAAATGATATTCAAGACATAAATCATTGGTACCTCAGAGATGACAAAACACCCCTCATTGAAAAATACCTTGCCTTTTGGAATAGCCTTGAAGAATTTTACGAGGCACTAAAAAACACCCTGCTTAAAGATCATTTAGGGTATCAGGGTCTTGTTTATAGAAAAGCAGCAGAAGACATCTCTCATTACATTGAGGCCAATCAGGCCACAAAGCATGTTTTTGTAGGTTTTAACGCGCTTAATGCCGCCGAGCAGAATATTGTGCAGGAACTACTAGAACTCGAGCATAACGAGGTTATTTGGGATACAGACACCTACTTCTTTGAAAACCC
>JBLHII010000049.1:0-11783 GCA_047616265.1 Minisyncoccia bacterium | reverse complement strand
TGTAATGTTTACTTTACAAATATATAAAATTATTTATAAAATGTAATGTTTTATTTACAAAAATTATTTTGATTTAAAAAAACGGTTACACTATATAATAGTATAACCGTTTTATTGTTTTAGTAGCGGGAACTGGACTCGAACCAGTGACCTTCGGGTTATGAGCCCGACGAGCTACCTGCTGCTCTATCCCGCGATATGTATCTTCAAGGGTTCTGGTTTTTAAGCCAACTTACTACCTGTCTGGGCTGAGCCCGCGATGTAAAACAAAATAAGTAACTTAGCTTTAAACTCTCGGCTCATAATACCGACACACTTATTTTGGACTGCAAATATACAATGCTTTTTAATTCTAGCAAATACTTCTAATATAAAAAATAAATTATTTAACCCCTTATTGTTCGATAGCTACTGCCATAAAACCTGTTAACTCCATACCCTCAAAGTGGGTAGTAACTTGGATAGGGTTACAACAAACCTCACAATCCTCTACGTAACTAGAACTAACAGAGGGATCTAGTAACATAGAAATTTCTTCCCAGCAATACGGGCATTGAAAATAATGTTCCTGCATCATAGCATTTAGAATAATAACGGTTTTTCTTTTAATAAAAATACTTATTGTAGTAGCTCTAATTCCTCAGAAACAAGCTCCCATTGTTTCATAAACTCTTCAAGGTTTTTTTTCTTACCCTCATAAGTATCAAAAAAACTTCCTTGTGCAATGGTAGCCTCGTAGTTAATAGCCAGCTCAACATCTATTTCTTTAACCTCACGCTCCAATTTATTAATGTTCGACTCAATTTTACTAAGTCTATTGGTTAGTGATTTTTGTTTTTTCTGATCCTTATACGATTGCTTTCCAGAACTTGCTTTCTTGCTGTCAGCACCTGCAACTACGGTACGCTTTTCTGCTTCTCGCAGGTTTTGAAGATTTCGCTGCTCCAAGAAATACTCTATATCTCCAAGGTACTCCTTAATTTTGTGATCTTTAAACTCATATACCTTGTCTGTAAGCCCTTGCAAGAAATCTCTATCGTGGCTTACCAGAAGCAAGGTGCCTTCAAACTTCATCAGAGCATCTTTTAATACATTTTTAGATTTAATATCTAAGTGATTGGTAGGCTCATCCATCACCAACACATTAAAAGGCTGTAACAGTAGTTTTGCTAAGGCCAAGCGGTTACGCTCTCCTCCACTTAAAACACGTACATACTTTTCTGCCTCATCACCTCTAAACAAGAAAGACCCTAGAATATTTCTTACCAAAGGCCTTGTACGCTCATCTGCAGCATCCAGCATTGTTTCTTCTACCGTCTTGGTGCCGTCCAAATAATCTGCTTGGTTTTGTGCGAAATATCCAATCTGGACATTGTGTCCTAAATGTAGGTTTCCTCCGTACTCAATTTCATTTACAATAATCTTAGCCAAGGTAGACTTCCCTTGCCCGTTCTGACCTACAAATGCTATTTTAGTATCCCGCTCTACATGTAAATCAACACCACGCAACACTTCTGTCTCCCCATAACTTTTTGATATTTTTTCTGCTTCAACAACTACTTTTCCAGGCACTACACTTACCGGAAATGTTAAAGACATCACACTGTTATCATCCTCATCAACCTCTATTCTGTCAATCTTGTCTAGTTTTTTAATGAGTGATTGCGCCATGGTCGCCTTACTCGCTTTTGCTCTAAACTTTTCAATTAACTTTTCGGTTTGTTCAATTTGTTTTTGCTGATTCTTTTGAGAAGCCAATTGCTGCTCCCTTAGTTCCTGGCGTTGCACCAAATACTTGGTATATGGCTTATTGTAATCATAGATTTTTCCTAAGGAAATCTCAATGGTCCTATTGGTTACATTATCCAAGAACATTTTATCGTGGCTTACCACTACAACAGCCCCTGCATAATTTTTCAAAAACTCCTCTAACCATAATATAGACTCTATATCAAGGTGATTGGTAGGTTCATCCAAAAGTAAAATATCATTGTTTTGAAGCAATAATTTTGCGAGCTCAATACGCATACGCCACCCTCCAGAGAAGGTCTCTGTAACCTTGTTAAAATCTTCTCGCTGAAACCCTAGACCTAATAGAATGCGCTCTGTCTCTCCCTGGTAATTATACCCGCCTAAGATTTCATATTGATGCTGTACATCATTTAAATCGATCATGAGTTGGTTATAGGTAGTGCTCTCATAGTCTTCTCTGGTAGCTAGCTGGGTGTTAATTTGTGCTAGTTGTGCTTCCAGTTTTTTTATTTCTATAAAAGCCTCATAAGACTCCTCTAGCACCGTTCGCCCTTTGGTAAAATCAATATCTTGTTTTAGAAAACCTATAGACACATCCTTATCCATGGCAATAGCCCCTTGATCATACTCCTGTTCTCCAGAAATTATTTTAAGCAAGGTAGATTTTCCAGCACCGTTTTTACCTACCAGTCCCACACGCGTTCCTGCGGCGAGTTGAAAGGTTATTTTTTCAAACAAATACGTTCCTTGAAACGAAACAGATAGATTGTGTATATTGAGCATAGTTTGTTTTGATAATATCTTCCTAGAAAACCTCTAGTTGAGTTTGCAAAGATGCTTATTTTTGTAGTGGTAAAAAAACAAAATTGGCGCTATGAAAGGGAATAAAATCTACAGTATTTTTACAGGTAAATGTCCCGTTTGCCATAGCGGCAATATGTACAAAAACAAAAATGCGTATAGGCTCTCTCAAACCCTAAAAATGCATAAACGTTGCCCACATTGTGACACCAAATTTAAAATAGAACCTTACTTTTTTTATGGCGCCATGTACGTAAGTTATGGCGTGGGTATTGCGGTTGCGGTGGCTGCCTTTACGATTGCCTATGGTATGATTGGATTTGGGCTTAAAGGTTCTTTTGCAGCTATCGTTTTTGCACTTATCACCTTGGTCCCCGTTATTGTAAGAATTTCAAGAAATATTTGGATTAACTTCTTCTTTTCGTTTGACAAGAATAAAGTGTAGATACGCTGCTTTTAAAGCACCAAGCACCTTAGTGCACAAACCTTTTAATATCCATAATCTCAGGAATTGGAATGTCCTCTTCCAAATAATTAAAAAGATGTGCTGCCAGCTGTGGAGCCATTGTTAAGCCTCTTGTACCCAAACCGTTTAAAAAAGAAAGGGTCTTCGCTTCTTGTATGCAGCCAATAAGTGGTTTTCTGTCTTTTACTGTGGGACGTATTCCTGCAACTTGATCTACAAGCTCAAAATCACAAGAAATCATTTTCTTTAGTTTATCTGAAATGTCTTTAGATGCTTCTTGTGTAGGATGCAAAGAAAAATCATCCCGCCCATAACTAGCGCCTACTTTGTACAAATCATCTCCTAAAGGAATGACCATAACGGGGCCCTTAAGAATAGCCTCGCTTTGTAATAGTGGCGCCTTAATAATAATATATTCTCCTTTATTTCCAACAAATACATTCTTCCCTTTTGGTGAAATATCTATTGTAAAATATGGATTATGAACAACCCCTGCGCCCTCTGCAAAAACAACTTTTTTTGCTACTATATCTTTGTACTGCACTCCCTGCTGACTCACTACTAACCGCTCATATACAAAGGATTCCTGCACAAATTGATGGTGCTGTTTTAAAAATGCTTGATACCGTTGCAATACCGCAAAAGGCTTCATGGTCTTAGCCTCTTGAACCGCACCCAAACCAAAAGAGGCATGTATGGCTGTATTGTTGTTGTTTAAAATTTCGGAAGATATAAATCTAGACAGTACTTCTTTATCACTGGCCACCATCCAATTGTTTTGCTCCTCAACACTAGAAAGAATTCTGTGTATCGCTGTTGGATGCAATACATCCTGACCAAGATCTTTTGCTAATGAGGCATAAAAAGGAATTGCTTTTGAAATAAACTCCACACTGTTCCATGCGGCAGTAAACCGCTTTAACACCGTTGGGTTTAACACCCCGCCTGAGGCCTTTGTAGCACCGTGTACTCCGCTATCAAAAAGTACAAAAGTTTTGCCATTATCTCGCACTGTTTTAGAGAACACAAGTCCTCCTATTCCTAGGCCTACAATAATATAATCTACGTTCTTCACACAACAAAGATACTAGTATCGGCTGTAAAAAAAACCGAAAACAAGAGTTTCGGTTTTTTTTATAATAGTAGTTGTATGATCTCTTTTACTGGTAAGGAATCTCCATGTTAATAGGCCCTACTTGTGCGTTATAAGCAAGGTTGTCTTGAGAGACATACATGGCAATTAATGTTAGATTCTCCTTCACATAGTTTGCAGGAATTGTATTGTTATATGTAATGCTATATTCTTCAAGCGCCCCGGCGCCAGCAATGTCATCTCCAAGCACTGCAGAGAAAGACATGCGCAGGGTATGGTTGTGCTCAAAATTTGGAATCGGGTTTCCAAGACCAAAATAAGGGCTTGTAGTATCCTCATTATAATAATTTTCTTGATCATATAAAATGCCGTCTTCAAGCAAATACACCACCAGTTTGTCTCCACTGTTAATTCCTGTTTCTGAAATTACATGTACTTGTGTAATCAATTGGTCACCCTCTAACGTTGAGTTAATGGACACCGAAGATGTCGTGCTAACGCCAGCATTTTCTAATGCATCCGAAACAAAATAAGGAGCGAACCAAAATTCAGACCTATCGATACGTGCCTGTGGCAAGCCATCTATTTCAAAAACATCTCTTAAAATATCTACCGCATCAAAATGCATTGGGTCTGGATTAGAATTGGCTGTAATATGAATAGCAACAATCGCTAGATCATCACTTTCAAGAGACGCTTCTTCTATAGCCGCAGCTACACTTGGACAAAACCCACACCAGGTTCCTGTATAATCCTCAAGAACCACTTTCCGTTTGGGTATAATAACCTTAAAAGGCTCTGATGGTGTTGTAATTTGATTTCCATTTATCTCATAGGTAGCGTAGGCTTCAAAATCACCTATTTCACTAGAGATAAAAACAGTTCCGTTAATAGCCGCGCCGTTTACAAAAATCTGAGATGCTGCAGTAACGTCAACGCCATCTTCTGTAAGTACTGTAAAGGGTATCTCTTGGTTTCTTAATGATGCAGGTCTAACAAAGTTTTGAAATGCAATCTCAACGGTTTCTTGACTTAAGGGAACGTTTTCTTCTGTTTTACTACAGGAAACAAATACTAGGACGGAAAGGAATACCGAACCAATTAAAAATAAATTTTTCTTTTTCATAATTTTTAAAATTTTCTTAACACTACAAATATACTAGATTTATTGTTTACCCTTGAATCTGCATATCGTCAAAATAACACATATGTCTTAGAATTTTGCAAAATATTACTTAACATTGTAATAAAAATTAAAACTACCAAAATGAAAAAAATTGCACTATTACTGACCTTATTTTTCTCTTTAGCCACAATGGCACAAAAAGAACTCCCAACCGTTGATTTAATGACTCTTGATGGAGCTACAACTACCATCCAAGAAGCGGCCAATAAAGACGGCGTAACAATTGTTTCACTATGGGCAACTTGGTGCGTGCCTTGCATTAAAGAATTAGACGCTATTAGTGATATTTATGATGAATGGATCGAAGAAACTGGAGTCTCGTTAATTGCTGTATCTGTGGATGATAGCAGAACAGTAAAAAGAGTAAAGCCATTAATAAATGGTAAAGGCTGGGAGTATGAAATCCTGCTAGACACCAATAATGACTTAAAAAGAGCACTTGGAGCATCATCGGTTCCATTAACTATTGTAATAAAAGATAATAAAATTGTGTACAGACACTCTGGCTATAATCCAGGCGCTGAATACGAGCTATATGAGAAAGTAAAGGAATATTCTTCAAAATAATTTCTCTAAGCATTTTTTATCAATCCATACAAACCAACATCAACTATGAAATATTTACTTTTAGGAATTGCTATATTACATAGCGCCATTTCATTTTCTCAAAATACAGACGAGGGCTACTTTTTTGGAGGCTTTGAATCAAACTCACAATGGCTTCTTTATGACGAAGGACTTAATTTTGATCAACCAGATGATGCCTTTAGAGCAAATAATTATTTACAACTTTCTTATTCTTATAAAAATTTTACCGCTGGAATCCAGCAAGAATCGTACCTTCCAGATGCACTTCTAGGATATTCTAATGCATTCACAAATGGTAATGGTGTGGCGACATATTATGTAAATTATAAAAATGAAAAGGTAGATGTTACCGGCGGTTATTTTTATGATCAATTTGGAAGCGGTCTTGTATTCCGTTCTTGGGAAGAAAGACAGCTAGGGATTAACAATGCCATGAGAGGTGTTCGGGTTAAATACAACCCTACAAACTATTTAGACTTTACAGCCCTTTACGGCCAACAAAGAATTGGTTTTGAACTATCTAGCGGAGTCCTTCAAGGACTTGACGGGCATGTAGATGTCAGCAAGGCACTGGGCATTGAAAGTATCGATCTAAAGATGGGTGCTAGTTATGTTGGAAGATATCAAGCAGTAGGAGCGCAATTAGAATTGCCAAGCAATGTAAATGTTGTGGGCGGAAGACTAGATGTTGTAAAAGGTAATTTCTATGGAGGCCTAGAAGTTGCTTCAAAATCAAAAGACGCACTTTTTTTTGAAGGACAATTGGTTTCTCCAAAACTTTATGATGGTACAGCACTGCAATTAAATTTAGGGTACGCACAAAAAGGGCTAGGAATCAACGGTACCTTTAGAAGACTAGAGAATTTTAATTTCTTTGCAGACAGAGAAGCGGCAGGAAATCAGTTTAATGATCAAGTTGTAAACTATCTCCCAGGACTCACAAAACAACAAGACTATTTATTAACCAATATATATGTATACAATCCACAACCAGCATTGGTTATAGAAAACGCTGAACAAAGAGCTGGAGAATTAGGAGGACAAATAGATGTCTACTATTCTATGGAGAAAGGTTCTTTTCTAGGAGGTAAATACGGAACAAAAGTTGCCGCAAACTTCGCTTATTTTGGAGGCTTAGATGCAGAATACACTATAGAAAATAGATTTTATAAAGCTGAATTTCTAGGTTCTGGGGCAAGGTATTATAGAGATTTTAATATGGAGGTAAAGAAAAAATGGTCAAAAACCTTTAGTTCTGTATTTACATACCAGAATGTGTACATTGATAAATCAATCGCATTAGGGGGCTTTTTAGGAACACAAGGAGAAATCAGATCCAACGTGGGTGTTGTTGAAGGAACATACAAGCTGGACGCTGGAAAATCTGTTAGAGCTGTGGCACAACACTTATGGACAAAGCAAGATCAAGAAAACTGGATGGCTTTTGTGCTTGAGTATAACTTCAATTCAAACTGGGCAGTATACGCCTATGACAACTGGAACTATAGAGAATTTGGCTATAGCGGAGACGCACCACAAACACACTATTACAGCCTTGGAGGTAGTTATACAAAAGGAAACTCTCGTATTTCAATGAATTATGGAAGACAACGTGGAGGCCTTATTTGCGTAGGAGGTGTTTGTAGGTTTGTTCCAGAAAGTAATGGCGTTAGCGCCACAATAAATATCGCATTTTAAAAAATATCCATAACTATAAAAAGGGCTAATGGTTTTACCATTAGCCCTTTTTTTATGTTGTAATGTGTTTATTACTTCTTGATTATTTTGATTGTCTTAGAAGCATTTTGATCATTCACTACTCTTACAAAGTAAATTCCAGAGGGTAAATCTCCAACAGGCATTCTGTTTGTTTCTGTAGTGATTCTCTTCTTTTTTACGCTTCTTCCTCTTTTGTCGTAAATACTAAGAGTATAACCATCAGAAGATCTAGTCTCTATATAATCAGTAACTAAGGTAGCTGAAATATCAAAATCAATTAAAGTGTTGTCATTAACACCCAATGAAGGGTCATACCTATAGGTAATGAAAAAATCGTTCCCTAATTCTGTGGTACCAGCTTGATCTGTTTGGTAATATCTGAATGCAAATTCCAGTGGCTCATCGCTAGCTAAGGTGTTTACTAAATGATTTCCTGGAAGCGTTTGGGTATTTTGTTCAATAAAAACAGCTCCGTTACTTGGAAATTTTTGCCCTATCGTTATTTCGTCATAACAAAGACCAAAACAAATTTCAAAAGACGAACCGTCCGCATTTTCTGCGCTTAAAAACTCAGCTTTCATAAAAATAGCTTCTGAAGCATCGTTTGAGACAAAATAATTATAAAACCCTTCTGGATCCCCTACTTGGCCTTGACCAAATGCTACAATGGCACCACTATCCACAGGGGTATTGTCAACATCCAAAAATGTAAATTGCGCGCTTGCTGTACTTGCAATCATGCAAAACAACAGAAATAAAGAGTTTAATTTCATAATATGTTTTTTTGTAAAAATACACAGGTTTATAGAAATAATAAGACTAAAACACCAATTTTAGATGAAATGCACCATATTTAACACAATAAATCTAAAAAAGATAGTAAAACAAGAGCTAATCAGAGGATGTATTTTTATTTATTTGTTTAATTACATCCCTTACAAACAACTAATTACGTAATTTAGCAAAAAAAATCATGAGAAAAATCCATTTTAGCGTAATACTCTCCTTGTTTGGATTGTGCGCCTTTAGCCAAACAATTGTAAATACAAGCCCCGAAAATAGAAAAGTTATTCTTGAAGAATTTACTGGAATTAATTGTACTTTCTGCCCACAAGGGCATGCTATTGCACAAGGTCTCCAAGATACCAATCCTGGCAATGTTTTTTTAGTAAACATCCATTCTGGTGGTTACGCAAATCCAAACGGAAGTCAACCAGACTTTAGAACACAGTGGGGAGAAGCTATCGATAATCAAAGTGGATTAGCAGGGTATCCTGCTGGAACGATAAATCGTCAAAATTTTCCTGGACAAGAACAAGGAAATGCCGGAACAACAGCGCTTGGAAGAGGACAATGGGCAGGTGCAGCCAATGTGATTCTTGCAGAAGGATCTTATGTAAACACTGCTGTAAATGCTGTTATCGACGTACAAACCAATTTGATGACCATTGACGTTGAAGCATATTATACTGGAAATAGTCCACAGACTACAAACAAATTTAATGTTGCTATTCTTCAAAATAACACCTTAGGACCACAAGTGGGCGGTAATATGGGAAACAACTATGTGCACCAACACAGACTTATTAGTATGGTTACTGGACAATGGGGAGTAGACATCAACAATACGACAACTGGATCGTTATACAGCAATCAGTTTAGCTATTCAATTCCTGCAGAATTAAATGATGTTCCAGTAAATGTAGAAGATTTAGAGGTCGTTGTTTTTGTTGCAGAGACCACACAATTTATTACAAGTGGAAACGGAACCCTACCATCATATGTTGGAATTTCTGCGAGCGATATAAACCTAAAATCTGTGTCAGAAATTAATCCTACTTGCTTAGGAAGTATTTCTCCAGTGATTACCATTGAAAATCTAGGCGCAAATATAGCAACGAGTATTGAAATCTCTTATAGCGTAAATGATGGGTCTCCAGAGGTTTTTAACTGGACTGGAAGCCTAGCGACCTTTCAAGAAGAAGAAGTTGCATTACCCGCTATTTCATTTACAGCTGAGGCTACAAACACATTGAACATAAATATTGCAAATGATGATGTAAATGAAAACAATACAGGAACAGCTTCTTTTGATGCAGTAACAGAGACTATTGGAACTATTATCCTTAGCATTGACACAGACACGTTTGCCCATCAAAACTCTTGGGACATTAAAGACTCTTCTGGGACTATTATTGAATCAGACAATTACTCATCTCAGGATGATAGTCAAACATTTAGTTATAGATTTAATTTTGATGCAGATTGCTTAGAGTTTAATATGTATGACGGTTCTGGAAATGGTATTTCTGGAAGTAATAATGGAGTAGCTCTTGAAGATGCAAACGGTGTTGTAATATATGCCCTAAATGGTGCCTTTGGATCTGGATTCTCTATCCAGTTTAATTCAGACGGGGTTCTTGATCTTGAAGATACTAATGACGTTACAACGGTACACATTTTTCCTAACCCAACGAGTGCTGTGTTATATATTTCGAATGTTGAAAATGCAAACATTGAAGTGTACAACCTCATAGGACAGTTAATAACAATTAAAACAAATAGTAGCAATACAGAAACTGTTGACGTTTCTGGATATGCAGCAGGTGCTTACTTCGTTAAAATTTCTAACGGTACGCTAACAACTACTAAGAAATTTATAGTCGTTAAATAATCAACTAACCCATAGCATATAAAAAGCCCTTACAAATTGTTAGGGCTTTTTTTTTAATTCAAAAAGGCAAAAGTTAATCTAAGCGTTAAAGTTTTATTTGATTATTTAACACTTTAATAGTGGATAAAAACAACTAATTATATAAATTAGCAAAAAAATAACATTATGATAAAAAATCTAACTCTTAGCATCACACTTTCCTTATTTGGATTGTGCGCTTTTGCTCAAACTATTGTAACAACCTCACCAGAAAACAGAAAAGTTATTCTGGAAGAATTTACAGGCGTAAATTGTACATTCTGTCCACAAGGACATGCAATTGCTCAAACATTACAAGACAACAACACTGATAATGTCTTTTTAGTAAACATACACTCTGGTGGTTATGCAGCTCCAAACGGAAATCAACCAGATTTTAGAACAGAGTGGGGAGAAGCTATCGATAATCAAAGTGGATTAGCGGGATACCCTGCTGGAACCATAAACCGTCAAAATTTCCCTGGACAAGAACAAGGAAGTGCAGGAACAACCGCGCTTGGAAGAGGACAATGGGTAGCTGCAGCTAATGTAATTCTTGCAGAAGCATCTTATGTAAATGTTGGTGTTGAAGCATCTTTAAACATTCAAACTAGCATGATGACAATTGATGTTGAAGCATATTACACTGGTAATAGCCCAGAGGCTACTAACAAGTTTAATGTTGCTATTCTTCAAAACAACACTACAGGTCCACAAGTAGGGGGTAATATGGGTGACAACTATGTACACCAACACAGGCTAATTAGTTTGGCTACAGGACAATGGGGAGTAGACATCAATAACACAACAACAGGTTCTCTTTACAGCAATCAATTTAACTTTGAAGTACCTTCAGATGTAAATGGCATTCCAGTAGAACTAGGAGATCTTGAAGTTGTTGTATTTGTTACAGAAACAACACAACTAATACCAAGTGGAAGCGGAACATACCCTACAATTACAGGTCTTGATAATGCTAATGACGTAAACCTAAGATCTGTTGCTGATATTGAAGCAACGTGTTCAACTTCAGTAGCACCCGTAATTAATATTCAAAACACAGGACAAAACGAAGTAACTAGTGTTGTTATTTCCTATGATGTTAACGGTGGAGCTACAAATAGCTACACATGGACCGGAAGTCTCCTGTCTTTACAAAGTACCGATATTGAATTACCTGAGGTTTCATTTACTCCACAAGCAACAAATACTATTAGTGTTTCAATACCTAATGACGATTTGAACGACAACAATGAAAGTTCAACTAGTTTTAATGGTGCGGTTGAAACTGCAGGGACCATGGATTTAAGAATTACAACAGATGACTGGGCTGAAGAATTAACATGGAATTTTAAAGACTCTTCAGGATCCATCCTTGAATCTGGAAATTACAATGCAAACTCTGATGATCAAACAACCTTTGAGTATAGATTCAACTTTGATGATGACTGTATTACATTCGCTGCGTTCGATAGTTATGGAGACG